>NZ_JAJSPA010000026.1:0-49000 GCF_021282295.1 Halomonas sp. G15
GGGCCTCGTCGACGTTGATATCGCTGATGGTCATATCACCGCATAGGTGTGCCGAATGATGCTGTGCACTATGCCAGAAAAATCAGCTGGTTGGCGATACCCCATCCGCAGCCACCTGAATAGTTACAAAATAATAAAGATAGTAACATTCAGAAAAATCCACTTCTACGTCACCCGATATCAGTTGACAAGAATCACCGCCATTTATATGATTGACCACTCACTAAAGTAAGTGGTGCTTTTATGTCTAATTTAGGTCGTCCAGTTAATTATGCAGCTCGAGAGGCTAAAATCGAGGCCATTCTTGATGGTGCCGTGCAATGCTTTGTTAAAAAAGGCTTTCATGGCGCTGGCATGGCGGAGATTTCTCGTGTTGCAAAAGTCAGCCAGGCAAGCCTCTATCAATACTTTTCCTCAAAAAATGAACTCATTCTGGAAATCGCCAAACGCTATTCTTCAAGAGATCTCGATGCCTTGAGAAGAATTGAAAGCGCTAGTGATTTTATGGATGCTTTGGAGCAAGAGGCCTATCTCACAGGCGATAAAACAGGAACTATTATGTATCTGGAGATCCTCGCAGAGTCATCCAGAAACCCAGAAATTAAGAAAGCGGTACAGGATTCAGGTCAAGAGCTCTTTGACACCTGTTGTGCCATGATCAAGAAATTACAGGATAAAGATGAGGCAAGTTATTTGCTCACACCCGAGCAGATAACCCACTATATCTTTGCCTACATTGATGGTTTGTCCTGCCAGATAGCGACTGCGGATATCGAGTATTCGCGGGAGCTTTTACGTCAGCTTGTTCAGACCCTTCTTACACCAAAAAAGTAATTAATATTTAAGCCATACCTCAAGAGGGTTTGATATGAATTCGCCACTTTATATACTCGAACGATCAGTTATATTATTAAAGAAATTCAGCAAGTATGCATTGGTTAGCCTGCTTGTCCTATTCCAGGGTTGCAGCAGTGAAAGTATACCTGAGCCCACTGAGCAGAACATTCGAGTGGTTACGCTCAATGAAGTAGGTGCAAACGCGCATTACCAAGAATCTCGCTTTTCTGGAATAACACAAACAGAGAGCAGAGCGCAGCTCTCATTTGGCGTTCCTGGCAAAGTGCAAAAGGTGCTGGTAGATATTGGTAGCCGGTTAAAAGCGGGCGATATCATGGCGACACTGGATCTTGAGCCTTATCAACTCGCGGTCGATAACGCCCGTTCTGAAGCCTCAAAAGCGCAGATCGCGCTTGAAGAGCACCAAGCAAACTTTGAACGGCTTAATCGCCTCAAATCAAATAATGCAGTTTCACAGCAAGATCTAGACGCTGCTAGAACGCTTTTTTTAACCGCTCAAGCCTCTGTGCGTGAAGCACAAAGTAGAGTCAGACTCACAGAAAGAGAACTCTCTCAAGCAGTAATAAAAGCCCCTTATGATGGTGTTGTCTCTACCAGGCAAGTTGAACCCTTTGAAGAGGTCGCTCAGAATCAGGTCATTTTTACTTTCGACAGTTCAGCCCAACTTATTGTTGAATCATCAATCCCTGTATCTTTGGCAAATGCTCTACGTTCTACAAATGAACAGGTCATCAGTATTAGTCATCAAGGGAAGTCTTTTGAGGCTGAGGTGTCCCACATCGCAGAGCGAGCAAGTAATGGTTTAAGCTTGCCGGTTAAACTGCGTATACAAGTGCCAGAGGGCAATTTTTTACCGCCAGGTATCGTGGTCGCAGTGAACTATCGACTGAAGAATAGCGAAAACGTTCTCTTGGTTCCTCACGGCGCAGTTTATGTTGAAGCAACAAGTAACAGTGCTTTCTTATACTCTTTTAACGGTGAGTCCAATACCGTTAGTAAAAAACCTGTACAAATTATCGATATTCAACCTACAGGCTACATTATTAATGCTGAGTTGAAACTCGGAGAGAGATACGTAGCAGCCGGAGCGGCCTTTATCAGTGACGGGCAACAGGTTCGTGTTTTAGGGGAGACGCGTTAATGTCCATTACAGGCTTCTCACTTGCTAACAGCCGTTTAGTGCTCTTTCTGTTTTTTATGCTTACGAGCATAGGGTTGGCGTTATACCCGAGTTACCCATCTCAGGAAGAGCCCACACTACCGATAAATGTCACTGTGATTACCGCCTATCACCCTGGCTTAGATATTTATCAAACGGAATCGCTATTGGCGCGCCCGGTTGAACGTGCTTTGCGTGAACTGGAAGAAACTAAAAATATCACGACGTCTATTCGTGCCGGAGAGATCCATATCTCTTTGGAGATTAAGGACGGAACACCAGATTACGCGCAATCATGGCTCAGAGCCAGAGCGAAAATGCAGGATGTGCAAAACTCACTTCCCGATGGTGTGTCTGGGCCTTTTGTTAACGATAGTTATGACGCCGTTGCCGTGATGACTGTTGCAATTAGTGCCCCCAATCACACGTTTGAGCAACTTAGAAATAAAGCCAGTGAGCTGCGGGATTTTCTTTACGATATTCCTGGTATGGATAAAGTCACCTTGCATGGTGTCACCGAGGAGCAAGTGACTATCAATCTAAAGCCTTTTGCTGCGTCCAAATTTTCGATCAAGCCAAATGATATCTACCTGCAATTGCATAAAAACAATTCGCTTGATGATATTGCCAGAGTGAATTTTAGCGACCAGGAGAGTCGTATTTATGTCAGAGGCGGCTATAACTCTATCGAGGATATTAAAGCGATCCCTATTGTGCTGCAAGACGGCAGCCAGTTACCACTTGACACGCTAGCTGATGTAATAAGGTCAACGGCACAACCGCTTAATACCGCCGCCTATCTAAATGGGGGGCAGGCTATTGTTGTTGCAGGTTATATGACACCAGGCGTTAACATGGTCGATTTCAATGATCGCCTTCGCACACAAATAGCGCAGTGGGAATACGATTTACCCGCTGGCTTTCAATTGAAAATCATTACCGACCAGGGTGAAGTCGTAAGCCGAGTGATATCATCAATGATATCAACGCTGTTACAAACCATTTTGGTGGTTACAGCCGTAACAGCCATTGCGCTAGGAATACGTGCGGGTTCACTGGTGGGACTTGCTGTCCCCATTACAGGCATTATGACGTTAGTCGTTTTACGTGTGCTTGGTGTTGAGCTTAATGAGGTTAGTATCGCCTCGTTTATCATTGCACTTGGGATCTTGGTTGATAACCCGATGGTGATTGTTGAGGATATCTCAAAACGTATTAATCAAGGTGAGTCTGGGAAATCAGCAGCCTTACACGCCGGAAAGACACTGGGTACGCCAATGCTGATTGCTAGCCTAACGGTTATCCTGGCATTCGCCCCACCTATGTTCACCGATAATATCACTGCGATTTATATGCAGACGCTAACCATCGTCATTGGCGTAATGCTGATCATTTCCTGGTTTGTTGCCATTATGCTGGTGCCGATTTTGGCGCAGTGGTCTATCAGGAAAGGGAAAAACACATCTGAGCAAAGTAAGCTCTCGCGCTTAATGTTGATCATGTCTCGCTTTTGGGACAAAGTCATCAGCTGGCCAAAAGCATTTTTAGCAGGTGCGACAGCAAGCCTTATCCTATCGTTATTTTTATCTGCGACTATTCCTGAGGCATTCTTTCCACCGTCTGAGCGCTCACAAATGCAAATATCCCTTGAGCTCCCAGCGGGCACGCCTGCAAACCGCACAGCTGAAGTTGCACAAGAAATGACGCGATGGCTTGCAGAGGAACAACGTTTTCCGCAGATTACAGGCGCTACTGCGTATGTTAGTGAAGGAGGACCACGCTTTATCCTGGGCCTGAATCCGCCAGATCCGGCTCCGCATACCGCTTACTTTGTTGTCAATCTTAGTAAAGAAACCAATGTTGCGGCCTTTGTAAGCCAACTTAGGGCTGAGATGCCCCCCGTTTTCCCCTATGCCAAGCTCGGGATCAACCCGTTTTTCATGGGCTCCACGCCTCCAGGCGAAGCAGCCGTTAGAATCATCGGCAACAACCATAGTGATTTATTACAGGCTGCTGCAACGATTCAAGAGGCGCTTAGCAACGTACATGGGACGATTAACATCAAACAGGACTGGGAACAACCTATCCCCAGCTTAGTGGTAAATGTAGACCAAGCCGCAGCAAGCTATGCCGGAGTCACACGAGAAGACATTTTTTCCGCTCTTAGGAAAAATACTCTCGGAGAGAGTACATCTGAGCTTCGGGAAGGAGAATTCTTTCTGCCTATTATGCTGGCAATGCCAACAGATAACGCGACACTGTCGCAATTAAATAATATTCAGATTTTTTCCCAATCATCTGACAAAACAGTGTATTTATCAGAAATAGCTCGCGTTGATACTGAGTTTCATCCGTCGATTGTGAAGAAAAGAAACTTACGGCCAACCCTGACAGTGACAGCGCTTAATCCGGCGATGACCTCTAAAGAGTTGGTTTCCAACATCGCAGAAACGTTGGAGCAAGTTCGCAATACTGGCAAAGTGCAAATCGAGTTTGGCGGAGAGATTGAAGAGAGTGAGGTAACCGCAGAAGCTATTTTTGCTTTCCTGCCACTTTGTGTGCTTATGATGATCATTTTGTTCATCCACAAGTACAACTCGTTTCGTAAAGTGGCAATTATCGTGCTAAGCATCCCATTCTGTGCCATTGGATTACTTCTAGCACTGATCATTTTCAGGCTGCCTTTCGATTTTATGGCAAATTTAGCGATATTCGCCCTAATAGGCATTATTGTGTCGAATGCTATGCTAATTATCGAACAAATTGATATCGAGAAAGACGCAGGAAAATCTGAGCTTGAATCACTCAAATCGGCTTTAATGCAACGGTTTCGCCCTATTATGTTGACACAAATAACCACTATATTAGGGCTGCTTCCTTTGCTTATCGCCAATGATCCGCTATGGCGCTCGTTTAACGTTGTGATAATGGGCGGCCTTATTTCAGGCACCATTGCATCCTTTATCGTTGTGCCAAGCTTATATGTTTTGTTCTTCACAAAAAAAGCAGCAAGGGCGATCTAAATGAATGATTTATTACTCTATATCAGTGTCTTTGTGGGGGCGGCGATTCCGGTGCTCGAAGTTTGGATTGCCGTCCCATTGGGTGTTATTGCTGGGTTACCATGGTTTCCGGCTGCACTTGCAGGCTTTTTCGGAAATTTGCTTTCGCTGTTACCCATAATTTATGCCAGTGAAAAAGTTAAGTTATTTATGAAGCGCTGGCGAAATAAGCCCGAAACTGAGCAAGTTGCCCACGACATAACGGATCGTAAACATGTAATTATGGAAAAATTTGGTGTTCCAGGCTTGGCTTTTCTGGGACCATTTTTGATTGGTATCCATGCCGCTGGTGCATTTTCAATTGCCATGGGGGCTAACAGAAAGGTTGTTATGTTTTGGTTTACCTTGTCACTGCTGGTCTGTTCGTTACTATTTGGATTTTTGGCGTCATTGGGGATCACTCAAATAGGAGAAGAAAAACAGCTTCCCTTTATGTAATGGCACAAAACAAAAGCTTTTCTGGTAGCCAGCTCCAAGGCTGGCTACCGTTACTTAAAAGTTACCAAAGCTCATAATGGGTAACTTCACTCCTCGCCAAATTAAGGCACATCCCCATACCTATCTCAACTATATCGGCTACACTGTTAGCACAGGCTAGTAAAAGCTGTTAAATCAAAATGAACACACATATCACGAACGCCCCCCTCACTGAAGTATGGATATAAATGATGTTCCATAAAAATGAGAGTGCTTTGACCGCCATAATACAGTTGAGCAAGCTTGAACTTAGTAGTGATTATTTAAACAAAAAATTTAACGATCATCGGTTATATACAGCTGCGATTTTACTGATACTCATTCCTTTGGGGCTTGCCGAAGGTATTTTTGACTACAAATCACATCCTGAAATAAAAAGTGAGTTATTTCAGCTGAGACTTTACTTTCTTCTATTAGTTATACCTGCCTGGATTATTTTAAAATCGAGCTGTTTGAAATTAGCTACGGCAACAATTTTAATAACGCTGGTTTTTTCTGCGTATCTCGGTATAAGAATAATAGAGCATACTGGCGAAGACTTAGTGACAACAGTGAGTAATTTTGCACTCTATCCATTTTTTATCTTTTTTGTTCTCATCGGCTTCTCAATCTACATTCAGATTTTTTTTCTTACTGTTGCTTTTTCCTTTGTTGTTCTATCCGAAAACCATGGCGTGCTAGATGAGCTGATACAAAACGTTTATTTCCAGATCTCAGTGCAATCGAGCGTTTCAGCTTTATTCATTATGCTCGTCTTTTCATGGAGTTATTATCATCGTTACAACCTTCTACTCGCCTTAGAGAAATCCTCTCAAACAGATCCGTTAACGGGTGTCGCAAACCGGCGTTACTTTGATAGTAAACTAAAATCAGAAGCAAGCCGAAGTGCTCGCTCAAGCAGTGATTGCGCCCTTATCTTACTTGATATAGACCATTTTAAACGCATCAATGATACTTTCGGCCATCCTACAGGAGATCGCGTTATTTGTGCGCTCGCGGACTTATGCGTAAACCAATCAAGAGAAATTGACCTAGTTGCCAGGCTTGGTGGAGAAGAATTCGCCGTTATTTTACCGGACACCAACATAACTGATGCGAAAAATCTTGCAGAGCGGATTCGAAAGCACGTCGAGGATATATCTGTGACTGGTGATGCCGGAGAAATTGTAAAGTGGACTATCAGCTTGGGTGTATCATCCTTGCCAGAAAGTAGAAGCAGTAGGTATACAACTGAAATTGTTATGGAGATGTTTATCAAGAAAGCAGATAACGCACTTTATGAGGCAAAGAAAAAAGGGCGGAATCAAACTGTATTGTCGCAATAAAATGTGTTTTAAAAATTTCCTTTTTATTCAATTAAATGCCAAGCCAAACAGAACAACGGATGGGATTTCGCTCAGCTCAAGTAAAGAGCTTTGCCTTGAGTAGCTATCATAGTCCAGGATAATAAGCTTCTCGATTGCTATATTGTTAAAACAGTTATGTTACGATAATCTAATCTCCTTATAAACTCGCTCAGCCCAATGTTTAATTGACTCATTTTCAAGGAATACTTTATTTTCAGATGATGATTTTGGATGAGGCACACGCTTATATCTATCACTAAAGAGCTTTTTGATTAGTGTTGTAGGCCATGCCAGTGATTTTTTTAATAACCTGATTTCCAACTCTCGAAGAGTGCGTTCCCAATCAAATTGGACATGCGGCTTCAACAGGAGTGTCGATAGTCTGTTCTTATTATCGGAAGTATCCACTTCTATCAATGCGTACTCTTGACCATCCTTTTCAATTCGATGAAAAGCCAGACAACGTGGGTTACCATCTGCAAGCAAGTGTTTGGAGTAACCATCAATAGTGGGAAGCTTTCGGATTTCCCTGTGGATGTGGCGGTAACCCGACATGCCAACCAATTGCAGCACCATAGCGTTAAAAGCTTCAAATTTATCCGCATAGAGATGTGCGTCGTCGCTCTTGTCTTCCATGCCATCATAATCTGCTGAAGGTAATGTACCGTGAGTACTGGCCTCATCCGTACTTACTTCAAAGCCAGTATTTTCTGGAGAGTCTGACGAGTCGCCCTCCTGGCCCAAACAGACAGTCTGTCCTTTTCTCTTACCTATGCGAGTTGTCCGAATAGGATTAGCAAACTCAAATGCGACGGCTGGCGTTTCAATCCGGATTTCTGTTTGATCAGTATCTGGCTCTTGTTCGTCATCAATTTCCAATTCTGGGCCGGATTGCGGGCCCGGTCGAACAGCATACCCCTGGCCTGCTCGCCTCTCAGCGAATCGGGGATCGACAAAATCGACATAGGCGGGACAATCACAGGTTAGATTAGAAACACCATAAATCTCATACACAAAAAACGCTTTTCGTTCCTGATCGTAATGACCACGAAGTGTCAGCTCAACACCTGCGAGCGGTGGTGGTTCAAATTGAAAACGCCACAGACGGTACTTGTCTGTGTCATAACCGTTTTGAAGTTGGTAGCGGGCAACACTTTCAAAAGACAGCTTAGCTTCCTCATCCAGCAATATCCAGGCTAACAACCGTCTTAATGCATAGTCACCTCTGACGTACAGCGGCAGAGTGCAGGTTGGCAGAATATTGACGAGCGCCTTGCTCAACTTATCTAAGCGCTGGACATCAAACTCCTGAGAGAGTCCGTTGGGGATCAAAGCTAAACGCGTTATATAGGCGTGGTGGAAGAACAGCACTCGCGCTAATTCGAGCTGAGGAAGATAATACTGCGTTCCACCAAATTCAAAATTAAAGCACCATTGCTGTCCATCATCCTGCCGATTTACCACCGGAATTGGACAGGCTTCGATAGGTTCAGTACGCCAATGACGAGTATTTTCTATCACAATACGGGACTGGAATCCGGCAGGGCGTGGTTGTTCGCTTGCATTGACCACCCTGCGTCTTGCTAAGACCGGAATTTGAGAGACACCAAAATATTGTTTCTTTTGGCCTGGTGCCAGTTTGACATTAATGTGCCAATCAGGGCCATCATGGCGGCGAAATAAAGAGCCAATCTCCCGGATAACACTGTTATTTTCTACACCTTTGAACTTCATGTTCCGTATCCACTAAATTTTCCAAATACTGCCTGGCAGGCTCCATCATTCGTTCTTCACTCAATCCGGCGTTTCGCAACAATCGCCACCTTGGCGGCGAGTCAAAGAGAACCCGTAAATCGTCATAGGCATTTTGCAAGCGTCGGATCTGGTACTGGGGAACGCTTTCCGAATTAGCCACCAAAAATGCCGATGTACATGGCATTTGATGGAGGTTTTTCTCAAGGGTTGAGAGATTGCCAAGCAACTTAAGGTAGTAGGTTCTTGAGCGCCTGGGCCCTTGTTTATTTGCATTCAAAAACGTAACCAGTTGTCGAAGTGCTTGCAGATATTCCCGATCCCGTTTGTCCCAATCAATACGTGGTACGTTATGGTTTGCCTTGTCTTGTGCATAACGATGGTTAACGTCCAACAGCCAGTCGCGATGATTCCGATAGAGCCTAGCATACAAGTCTGGTGATTTTTTTCTGGCTTGAAGGGGTTGACAAGATGACAACAATTCGAGCCAAGCTTCCTGATCTGGCGTTTGACTGCTCGACTGTTGCATCACAACCTTAACTTGTTGTGGCGTTTTACGTGTTGGTTTCCGGCTAACTTCATCAAGCACATCGTCTATCTGCCATTGGTTATCCAGCAATGCCTGATGAACAACAATATGCTGAAGATAATTGAAACTTTTTCGATGCTTGCGGAAGATTGCTTTCAGCCAGTCTGAGTCATCAATATCGGAACTGGGAGGCATCAGACGGTTTCGGATTAACCAAGCGGCAGGCCACACCTTTAATACCTTATTTTTTATCACCGAGTGGTCAACTTGGGCTTTTCCCCGATAAAAACCCAGTCGATAAGCAAGGCTGCGATAATACCCTGTCCATTGCTCAAAACTGGGGGACGCTTGCGCCGGCCGAACTAACAACCGTCGCACCTGAGTGGTTATCCAATCAGATACTCCCATTCCCTTTTGCTGTTTAGTCACATGACAGTGTTCAGGTGCAGCAGCGATAAAGCGATGACGTTCAATCAGGGGGCGAGCAATCCGCGTATCCATCAACACACCGTGTTCGGGGCACGATTCCACTCCGGCAACCTGCCATTCTCGTCGCCAAAAATACTCACCAAATTGTTCACGTTGAGCGGCTATGCAACCGGGGCAGTACCTGACAAAACGCGGGGATTTAATGCGAGAGGCGGAAACTCCTAATGCCAGATGAGCGGCACCCTGAGTACCCTGGTACAACCAATTCATGCACTGAAGCCGTCGAGCCTCTGGAACAAAAGGTGCGTAAAGCGGAAATAAAGTATGGCTGTAGATCAATCTTTCGGGTGTGAACTCCTCTGGAAGCCAGCGAGAGAGCGTTGCAATATGGTTAGGTAAGTCTATCGTTGCGATAATACTGCGAGATTCGAAGACCTCATCCAACAGTTGCTTTGGGCTGGTCAGCCCTTGCCGGACACCCGCTCTTGCCACGGCGCTATACATCAACTCCTCTGTGTAAGGTATAGGAAAATTCAACACGGCCATCACCCAAAGGAATTAACCCAGTCTTGGGCATCAAAAAGCAAGCCGTTGCAGCCAAGTGATTCCTGGAAGGTTTCCTCATTGGCGGACTGAGAGAATAGAAAGCGCAAGTCTTCTGAATCCAGGGTATGCCAGTCAGCTTTCTTCATCGCCTTAAGTTTGGGGGTGGATGACGCTGGCTTTTCTATCTCTGCACTCTGATACCAAGAGAGGATCAGCGGCATAAGATCCTTCATCACAAGGCCTGGATGATCCTCAAAAGCTCTGTTGATCAGAGGTTCAAGCAGCTCAGAGGCATACCCCATATCAACCAGCATATTATGCAAACGAACAGCTTGTTCATTACCCCCATACTTGACTACGGTATCAATGCTTTCCTGGTTGGAACGCAGCAGGTGGCTCAGTTCCAGTATTTTTCTATCCACGTCGGGGATAGTCAGATCTGAGTAACGCGCAATTTTTGTCACATCACCCGACCGTAACGCATCAATCATGGGGTGGATAGGTTTTAGCTCATCCTGGTAGACCTTTCGCATCAAGGCGGGGGTAATGCGCTCAATGCCGGTGACAACAGCCCGGATCTGTGACAAAACAAACAACTTGATGACGACATCCATAATGCCTTGTGAAAGCTCGTACCAAGTATATCTAATCTCATCGGTCACTTCAGGGGATGCTTTAGTCAGCCATTGATACTTCCACAAACGGCCAGTGAAGGCTCCCCACTCGGTACGGGATACCTCCTGCTCGCCTGATGGTTTGCTTAAAGGCTCCCATAGTATTGAACCAAAACCTGCACCACGACGAGCGGACCGCAGATCCAGTTCAAAGACAGATCTGGCCTTTGGTGTCCCCACCATGACAACCGGGACCGAAATTTCATTAACCAGTGTGACAAAGAAATTGAGCATGCGCTCGGCACCACCTGAATTCTTAACACTCAGATGCTGGATTTCATCAATCACTAACAGTCCAATTGCGTGGGTGTTGGCAATGTGTGCCATTACCGCAATCAAGGTTTCTACGCTATGTCGTTTTTCCACGTAGCGACGTACGTAATTCGTGGCGAGTACCGCGTCAATTTCCCGAAAGAAGTTATGACACAGGCTTTTCAACGAACCGTCATGCGGGCAGTCAATTTTAAGGAAAACGATCTGTGTGAAGTTGTAGGCTTCGTGATATATCAACTGGGGATAGGTTGCCAGAATACGGTTCAATGAGCTTGTCTTGCCTGAACCAGAACAACCGATGAAAGCCAGACTCTTAGCGGTGGATTCCACATGCTCGAACCGGAAAACAGCCAAATCCCCCTGCATGACACGCTCATAACCATTCTGGATGTGGGCATTCAGTTCGCCTGTCGCCAGATTTCTGCCAACATACCCTTGTCGAAGCATGACTGATAATTTTGACTCCAGTTCAATGTGACGGGATAGCGGCTGGAAAAAATTATCAAGTAATTGAGATATGACATGAATACGGGTCTGGCCATCAAGATAAACGTCGGTTGGGCGAAACGTAATTTGACCCGATAACCCGTCCTTTAGCTGACGCCGGTCCAGAATCGGCGGCAAAGCTTCAATGAGCGGGTTTCCTTGGTACTGACTTATCCCGGTATCATTATAAATTGCCTGCACCATGCCTTTGGGTAGCGTCATTCATCATCTCCAAACAGGTCATCCAGAAAATCTGGGAAAGCCCCATCTTCGGGCTGATCAGTCAAATACCTGACATCTGCTTTGGGTTTCGGCTCAGTAGCCTTGTTATCCGCTCGACGTTTCTGGCGTTCCTGCTCACGGGCTTCCCGTCGGTTTTGATTGATGCCAACCAAAGTTTCTGTTTTTGATTCACCAAAGTAGGAAGGACGTAGCTTTTCCGCGTTTTGGATGGTTTCCTGAATCACATTTTCCAGCGATCTTTTGCTTTCCCTCTCTTTCAATTTAGCTGCTGCTGTTGATTTTCGTTGTTGCTGCTGGCTGTCCCATAACTCCCACATCGACCGGCCCCTAAATTCCCTTGAGCGGTCTGTTAGCGAGCACTCCCAATAATCTGATTTTGTTGCATCTGGGAAGACATAAATGATGTCGGTTACCGCGGGGTCATACGCCGCCATAAAGGGGCCAGGTCGCTGTTGCCCGGTTCTATGGAGCCAGCCAGACGCCAGCAGCTCCCTACAGGTATAAAAGGCACCGAAGCATTGAATACCGTAATCGGAAAGCGTTACTTTTTGACGAGGCAACAATGCCAGCTTCAGCGCCGACTCCGATGTGTTACGTAGCCGTCCGCTACGATTTTGAATACCCCATTGCCAGATATTAATTGGTACAGGTGCGAGTGTATCCGGCATATCCGGATCGCGGTCATACTTGACCAATACCGAACTCTGGTTGCGATGCAGGATAGAGCCGATAATTATTTTAGTGAATTCGTCCAATGTAAGTGTTGCATCCAACCGATAATCTTTCCCGCCGCGCTTTTTGATGGTGGTTCCAGCAACCACTCCTGGTGCAAACGGCTTGAAGTCTGCTTGAATAGTGCGAAAATGCCGCTCAACGATACCCTTCGCATCCCCACGATAAGGTGGTGTATTTTCAATCCGAACACCAAAGGCCTGCTCCAGATATTCAATTTGATGGCCCAGCAACTCACCGCGATCAGCCAAAATGGCGTCCGGCAGTCCAATCGACGGCCAATCCTCTGGCTCGATGTCATAACCGAAAGACTGGCATATCTGAGATTTATCGATCATGGCGTTGACCAGTGCCAACATAGCCGTCACATAGGAGGGGTTTTCAAATCCCACATAGAAACCAGCAATCAATCTGCTATAGACATCGACAACCACGTACAAAGTTGGTCGGCCAATAATCTTTTGTCTGTCAGCGGAAAGCAGATAGATATCGGCAATAGTCGCGTCGATCTCGTACCGTGCACCAGGACCGTGAACCCCAGTTGTGGCTGTTCCTTGTAACGGTCTGATGTCCTTTTGATATTCAATTTTATTGGCTCTCAGCCGGATACGTTCAGGCCGGACATATTCCCGCTCGTAGAAATAACGTAGTTGAGCAACTGTCGGGAAGTTCTCTTTCGGTACATCGGGATGAGCCGTTTCAAACATGTCCTCGAAGCGTCGATGAGCATAGGGTAGAGAATGATTCTTCTCCGTCAGATAGTGGCGATCAAGCACAATACGAAACATGCGTTCAACGCCAGTATCTACAATGGCGCCGGTACCCGGTGCTATACTTCTCGGACGCCCTAATTTTTTTCCTGAAGCTGTGCGTTTTTTTCCTCGCCCGCCTGATTTATCGTAGTCCGGCAAAAGCGCGTTCGGCATGCAACCTCGCTGCCAATATTGGCGAAGATAAGCATATAGTGTTTTTTTAGCTGTTCCAGATTCATTCACAACCTGCTGAACCAGTGCGCCTCGACTACTGCGATAATAGATATCCGGTTGGTGTATTAAAGGCTCAATAACGGCCATACGCTTGTCCCGAATTTGCTGTGCTACTGAGCCGTGTTCCGGGAGCTGAGCGGCAAGATGGGAATAGGGGTCATCAATTTTTTTTAACGTCTCAGAAAGAATGAAGTCTTCCACTTCTGCCAGGGAAACCCGTTCAGGGAAAGCTTTGTCGGAATCAACATTAATCCATGTATATCGAATGTCTGAGACATCAAGAATTCGATACCGAGCCTCTTCGAATGCCACAACATCATTGATTCGCAACATAATAATTCCTCAATGAATCAATGTCTGAAGATGCTTGTAATTCCCCTACAGCCAGCGTTGACCAAGGCTTTCTGATATCGAATAAGAAAACCCTCAAGGCTAACAGCGAACGTATCTTTTGCAGGGACTCGCCTGGAGAGAGTGAATAGGCTTGATCGAGCATCATCGAAACTTGAGAAATCAGTAAAGTCGGATGATTTATAAAGAAGCCCAAGTAAAGGGAAGCCATATTCAGAGTATCTTCGATCCCATCCAGAACTAATTGCGCAGGATACAGCCAGGCAATATTTTTGGTGACGGTCTTGGGAATTTGTTTTTCTGTCAGCAAATACCATGGAACTTCCTTTAACGCCCAATAACGCCGTTCAAGCTCCAGCTTTTCGATGGTTCTAGAATTAGAAAGATCTGAAGAGGTTTTTACCTGAATAGCCATTCTGGGAAGCTCAGGCTTATTAGTGTCCACTAGAAAATCCGTGGACATGACTTGAATTTGTCCTCGTACTTCGGGATGACGGATACGCGCTTGCGCTGCAAGCTCAATGGTATCCTCTAATCGGAGAGGGTATTGCTCCCGGATATCAGTGACAGATGGATTCCAATCAAACAGAAAGAACGCCGCCAGCTCTAGGTCTGACAACAGATGGTGGGTTCGTTGAGTCTGGAATCCCCAGATGCGGTGAGATCGTCCAGCAGAAGGCAGGTCTCTGACGGTCAACCAGGGTTGGTAGTCTTTTCCTGACCCCTTTCCGCGACCTTGTTTAACCCATTTAAGTGAACGAGAGTCAAGGGATAAGCTGGTCAAGCTCCGTACCTCCGACATTGCACATAAAGTATACGGAGCTAAGTTACCAGCTTTATTTGCAAGTTACCAACTATATTTAAAAGTAACCTACTTTATTTAAATCCCACACGGTGGCACTATGGGGAATGAGGGCTACTCCACGGTCACCGACTTGGCCAGGTTGCGCGGCTGGTCCACATCGGTGCCCTTGAGCACCGCCACGTGGTAGCTGAGCAGCTGCAGCGGCACGGTATAGAGGATCGGCGCCAGCGCCTCGTGGACCCGGGGAAGATGCAGCACATGGATGCCATCGGCCGCCTCGAGACCGACCCCCTCGTCGGCGAACACGAACAGCTCGCCGCCGCGGGCCCGCACCTCCTGGAGGTTGGACTTGAGCTTGTCGAGCAGCTCGTCGTTGGGCGCCACGGAGATCACCGGCATGTCGCTGTCCACCAGCGCCAGGGGCCCATGCTTGAGCTCACCCGCCGGGTAGGCCTCGGCGTGGATGTAGGAGATCTCCTTGAGCTTGAGCGCCCCCTCCAGGGCGATGGGGAAGTGGGCACCGCGGCCCAGGAAGAGGGCATGGTGCTTCTCGGCGAAGGCCATGGAGAGCGCCTCGATGGCCGGATCCAGCGCCAGCACCCGCTCCACCAGCCGCGGCAGGCCGCGCAGCGCCGTCACCACCTCGGCCTGAACGGCCTCGTCGAGCCCCTTGACACGACCCAGTGCCAGGGTCAGCAGCATCAGGGCGGTGAGCTGGGTGGTGAAGGCCTTGGTGGAGGCCACGCCGATCTCGGGACCGGCCTGGGTCATCAGCGAGAGGTCGGACTCGCGCACCAGGGAGCTGCCCGGCACATTGCAGATCGCCAGGCTGGCCAGGTAGCCGCCCGTCCTGGCGAAGCGCAGCGCCGCCAGGGTATCGGCGGTCTCGCCGGACTGGGAGAGGGTCACGAACAGGGTCCCTTCGGGCACCACCACCTGGCGATAGCGATACTCCGAGGCGACTTCGACCTGCACCGGGATCCCGGCATAGCGCTCCAGCCAGTAGCGCGCCACCATGCCGGCATGGTAGCTGGTCCCACAGGCGACGATATGGATCTGCCTGGCCTGGCGGAAGAGCGCCTCGGCCTCGGGACCGAAGCTCTCCACCAGCGCCGAGCGATCCCCCAGCCGCCCCTCCAGGGCGGCGGCGATCACCGCCGGCTGCTCATGGATCTCCTTGAGCATGAAGTGACGGTAGTCACCCTTGCTGGCGGCGCCGTCGCCGTGCTCGAAGGTCTGCACCTCGCGCTCCACCGCCGCCCCCTCGGCGTCGAACACCTCGATGCGCCCGCCGGCGGATAGGCGTACCGCATCCCCCTCCTCCAGGTAGATGAAGCGGTCGGTGACCTGCAGCAGCGCCAGCGGGTCGGAGCCCAGGAAGGCCTCGCCGATGCCCACGCCCACCACCAGAGGGCTGCCCTTGCGGGCACCGATCACGACATCGGGCTCCTCGGCGTGGATCACCCCCAGCGCATAGGCGCCGTCCAGCCGGGCCAGCACCCGCTGCACCGCGGTAAGCAGGTCACCGGCCTGGCGGCTCTCGCGCTCCAGCAGGTGGGCCACCACCTCGGTGTCGGTCTCGGAGGTAAACGCATAGCCCTCGGCCTCGAGCTCGCGACGCAGAGCCTCATGGTTCTCGATGATGCCGTTGTGCACCACCGCCAGGCGCTCACCGGACTGATGGGGATGGGCATTCACCTCGCTGGGCCGACCGTGGGTCGCCCAGCGGGTGTGGGCGATCCCGCTGTGCCCCGGCAACGGCTCGGCGACCAGGCGCTCCTCGAGGGCCGCCACCTTGCCCATCGCGCGGCAGCGCTGCAGGCTGCCGTCGACGGCGAGCACCGCCATGCCGGCGGAGTCATAGCCGCGATACTCCAGGCGCTTGAGACCCTCCAGCAGGATCCCTTCCACGTTGCGCTGGGCAACGGCTCCGACGATTCCACACATCGCTGTCTCTCCTCAGTCGTCCTGTTTGCGGGGCCGCGGCCAGTCGGCCTTGCTGACCTGACGCGCCCGGGTCACCGCCAGGGCGTTATCGGGCACGTCCTTGGCCACGGTGGAGCCGGCCCCCACCGTGGCTCCCCGGCCGATGCTCACCGGCGCCACCAGGGCGCTATTGGAGCCGATGAAGGCGTCGTCGCCGATCTCGGTACGGTGCTTGTTGGCGCCGTCGTAGTTGCAGGTGATGGTGCCGGCACCGACGTTGACGCCACGCCCCAGGCGAGCGTCGCCCACGTAGCTCAGGTGATTGATCTTGCTGCCCTCGCCCACCTCGACGTTCTTGGTCTCGACGAAGTTGCCCACCTTGGCCCCTACCGCCAGGCGCGAACCGGGACGCAGGCGGGCGAAGGGTCCGATGGTGGCGCGTCCGGCAATCACCGCACCGTCGATGACGCTGTGGGAGTCGATCACGCTCTCGGCGCCGATATGGCTGTCGCGGATCACGCAGTGGGGGCCGATACGCACCCCTTCGCCGAGTTCCACCTCGCCCTCGAAGACGCAGCCCACGTCGATCTCCACGTCGTGACCGCAGTGCAGTGAGCCACGCACGTCGAGCCGCGACGGGTCGGCCAGCGCCACGCCCTCGGTCATCAGGCGCTCGGCGATGGCCTGCTGATGGGCACGCTCCAGGCGCGCCATCTGCAGCCGGTTGTTGACGCCCTCCACCTCGACCGGGTCGGCCGGCTGGGCGGTGACCACCCTGACCCCCTCGGCGGCGGCCATGGCGATGATATCGGTGAGGTAGTACTCGCCCTGGGCATTGTCGGCGGAGAGCCGCGGCAGCCAGCGGCGCAGCTGGTTGGCGGTCATCGCCATGATGCCGGTATTGCACTCGCGTACCGCCCGCTCGCTCTCGCTGGCGTCCTTGTGTTCGACGATGGCCACCGCCTCTCCCTCGGCGTTGCGCAGGATGCGTCCATAGCCGCCGGGATCGTCGAGGGTCACGGTGAGCAGCCCCAGGTGGTCGTCATCGACACCCTCCAGCAGCCGCTCGAGGGTCGCCCGATGGATCAGCGGCACGTCGCCGTAGAGCACCAGCACCCGGCCGTTGCCGAGCCCGTCCAGGGCCTGGGCCACGGCATGGCCGGTACCCTTCTGCTCGGCCTGCAGGGCGAAGTGCACGCGACAGTCAGCCAGCGCCTCGCGCACCTTCTCGGCGCCATGGCCCACCACCACGTGGGTACGCTCGGCGTGCAGCCCCGCGGCGGTGTCGATCACATGGCGCACCATGGGCTTGCCGGCCAGACGGTGCAGTACCTTGGGCAGGGTCGAGCGCATCCGGGTGCCCTGCCCGGCGGCCAGTATCACTACGTCAAGTGTCATCCATCACTCCTGATCCTGTTGTTCCTGTTGCCGCGGGCGACCGCCGGGCACAGCCTCCAGCTCGAGCTCCTCCACCCGCGCGGCGCCGAACTGCTCGACGAAGGCGGGGGTGACCCGGGTGGTCCAACCGTCATCCTCGCGTATGATCATCAGCGCACTCAGTTGGCGCTCCCGGGCCAGTGCCATGCCCGCCTCCTCGCCCAGTACCATCAGCGCCGTGGCCCAGGCATCTGCCCAGGCGTTGGAGGCGTGGAAGACGCTCACCGAGGCCAGCCGATGGGTGATCGGCCGCCCGGTGCGGGGGTCCAGGGTGTGGGAGTAGCGCCGCCCGTCCTCCTCGAAGTAGTTGCGATAGTCGCCGGAGGTGGCCACCGATACAGCGTGCAGCGGCAGCACGTGCCGGGCCTCCTGGCGGTCCTCCAGCGGCGCCTCGATACCGATGCGCCAGGGCTCCGCATCGCCGTCTCGGTAGCCGCTGGCGAGCAGGTCACCGCCGAGGTTCACCAGGTAGTGCTCGATGCCCTCGCGGTCCAGAAAGGCGGCCACCCGGTCGGTAGCGTGCCCCTTGGCCACCCCACCCAGATCGACGGTCACCTCCCGCATTCGCCTGGCCTCGCGGCGCTGCTCATCGAGCTCCAGGGCATCCGTGCCGATCTGCGCCAGTCGCTCGGCCAGCTCAGCGTCGGAGGGGATCTCCCTGGGACGCGCCTCGGCGCCGAAGCTCCACAGGTTGACCAACCCACCGATGGTCATGTCGAAGGCCCCGTCGCTGGCCTCGGCCACCGAGCGGCCGATGGCCAGCACCTCGACCAGGGCGTCGGAGAGCGGCTGCCACTCCCCCGTCGGGGCCCGGTTGAAGGCCGAGAGCTCGGAGTCATCACGGTAGATCGACATGCTCGCATCCACCGCCTCGAGCTCGGCGAGGATGCCCTCCTCCAGCTCATTGGCTTCACCCTGGGTCAGGGAGTCGACGATGGTCACCTGGTAGAAACTGCCGAAGATGCTGCCCTCGAGGCGCACCGGCGAATCGAGCGGCCGGTCGCGCTCGGAGCAGGCCGCCAGCATCAGCACCGTGGATAACAGTAACCAGGGCAACAACGGCAAGGGGCGTCGAATCACGCGATGGCTCCTACGGGGGTCAGCAGAACAGAGTTACCAGAATAGCCACAGCAGCCAGGCACCGAGAAGCAGCCGATAGATCACGAAGGGCTGCATGCCGACCCGCTTGATGAAGGCCAGGAAGAAATGGATGCAGAGATAGGCGCTGATGCCCGAGAGCAGTGCCCCCACCGTCAGGGTGAACCAGTCTACCTGGGTCGCATCGCGGATCAGCCCGAGGATCTCCATGCCGCCGGCCAGCACGATCACTGGGATCGACATCAGGAACGAGAAGCGCGCCGCGCCTTCGCGGTTCATGCCCAGCAGCAACGCCGCGGTGATGGTGATGCCCGAACGCGAGGTACCGGGGATCAGCGCCAGCGCCTGGGCCAGGCCGATCAGCAGGGCATCGCGCAGGGTCAGCTGATACTCGTCACGGCTGCCACGATGGCGGAGGTCCGCGTAGGCCAGCAGCAACCCGAAGGCGATCAGGCCGAAGGCGATGATCAGTGGCGAACGCATGCCCTCTGCGATGGCGTCATGGAAGGCCAGGCCCACCAGGCACACCGGGATCGTCGCCAGCACCACCCACCAGGCCAGGCGGGCATCGGGGTCTACCCCGCGCCCCGCCAGGGATCCCCCCCAGCTCACCGCCATGCGCACCAGCTCCTGGCGAAAGTAGAGCACCACCGCCGAGAGGCTGCCGATATGCAGCGCCACGTCGAAGGCCAGGCCCTGGTCGCCCCAGTCGGTCAGCGCCGGCACCAGGATCAGGTGGGCGGAACTGGAGATCGGCAGGAACTCGGTGAGTCCCTGGACGATGGAGAGTACGACGACCTGAAGCCAATCCATGGAGATGTCCTGTCAGCAGTGGCCAACGCCCGCGGGCGACATGCCGCGCAGAGGATACACGCCCGCCGCCGCGCTGTCCGCCCCGCCGCGTCTCATGTGCCGGTGAGAACCGCCGTGGCGATGCCGAAGTAGATCAGCACCCCAGAGGCATCGATCAGGGTCGTCACCAGCGGCGCCGAGGCGGTGGCCGGATCCCAGCCCAGGCGGTCGAGCAGGAAGGGCAGGCACATGCCCAGCAGGCTGCCGAACAGCACGATGGTGACCATGCTCATGGCCACCACCAGGGCCAGCGCCTCGCCGCCGCGCATGATCCCGATGGGGGCCACCGCCAGGGCCATGGTCAGCCCCAGCGAGCCGGCCACCAGCAACTCGCGCCCCAGCAGCTTGCCCCAGTCCTTGATGCCCACGTCCCCGGTGGCCATGCCACGTACCGTCAGGGTGGCGGCCTGGGCACCGGCATTGCCGCCGCTGCCGATCAGCAGCGGCAGGAAGAACACCAGCGCCACCTGGGCGGCGATGGTCTCCTCGAAGTAGGCGATGCCCGCGCCGGAGAAGAGGTTGGCGAACACCAGCAGCACCAGCCAGATGACCCGCTTGCGATACAGGCTCCACAGCGGCACCCGGCTGACCCCGTCCTCCAGCGCGCCAATCGACATCCCCTTGTGGATATCCTCGGTGGCCTCGGACTCGACCACATCCATGGCATCGTCATGGGTGACGATGCCCACCAGCCGCCTGTCGGCGTCGACCACCGGCAGGGCCAGCAGGTCGTAGCGGGCGACGATGCGCGCCACCGCCTCCTGGGCCTCGTCGACCGGGACGTGAATCACATCCCGGATCATCAGCGCGTCGATGGCTTCACCCGGGGGCGCCACCATCAGCTGGCGCAGCGACAGGGTCCCCGCCAGACGCCCCTGGCCGTCGACGATATAGAGCTGATAGACCGTCTCGGCATCGGGGGCCGTCTGACGCACCCGCATCATCGCCTGGGAGACCGTCATGCCGCTGGGGATGGCCACATAGTCCGCGGTCATGATCGCCCCGGCGGTGCCCTCCTCGTAGCTGGCCAGGCGCTTGAGCTCCTCGCGCTCGCGGCGCGCCATGCGTCGCAGCAACCGCTGGCGGCGCCCCTCATCGAGCAGGTTGAAGAGATCGGCACGCTCGTCGGAACCCATCTCCTCGAGGATCGTCAGCAGGCGCTCGTCGCTGAGCGCCTCGGCAAGCACCAGCTGAGCATCACCGGGCAGATGCCCGAGCACGCTGGCGCGACGCTCCAGTGGCAGGCGTCCCAGCAGGGCAAGGGCCCGGGGCGGGTCGGCCTGCTCCTCGAGAATCGCCTCGAGAATCTCGGCAATATCCGCCGAACGCAACTCGGGCAGCAGGGCATCGAGCCGCTCGCCATCCTCCTCGTCGAGGGCCTGGCAGAGTGCAAGCCGGTGCATGTTCAGGCTCTCGCTGAGTGACATGGCATCCTCCACGGCGCCCCAGGGCCAGGCCACCGGGATGACAGAGACAAGAACGCCCCCGTACGCGTCGTTGCCGACGCGCAGAGGGCGCGAGACTCACGCAGGGGCGATGATCAGCCCTTGCCGGCCTTCTTGCGCAGTTGCTGGATCGTGCGCAGCTGGGCCACGGCCTCGGCCAGCTCGGCCGATGCACGGGTGTAGTCCAGCTCGGCGGACTTGTCGTTGAGGTTCTTCAGCGCATGCTGACGAGCCTCTTCGGCCGCCGCCTCATCGAGGTCATGGGCACGAGTCGCCGCGTCGGCCAGGATGGTCACCACGTCCGGCTGGACTTCCAGGAAGCCTCCCGAGACATAGTAGTGCTCCTCCTCGCCATCGTGGATCACACGCACCGGGCCCGGCTTGAGCTCGGTGAGCAGCGGGGCGTGGCCGGGGAGGATCCCCAGCTCGCCCATGCGCCCGGTGGCGATGACCCGCTCGATCTGGCCAGAGAAGATCCCCTCCTCGGCGCTGACGATCTCGCATTTGAAGCTTTTCGTCATGACGACGTCTCCCAGGTAGACGGGATTACTTCATCTGGTTGGCTTTCTCGACGGCCTCGTCGATGGTGCCGACCATGTAGAAGGCCTGCTCCGGCAGCTCGTCGTACTCGCCGTCGAGGATGCCCTGGAAGCCGCGGATGGTGTCCTTGAGGGACACGTACTTGCCGGGCGACCCGGTGAACACCTCGGCCACGAAGAACGGCTGCGACAGGAAGCGCTGGATCTTGCGCGCCCGCGACACGGCCAGCTTGTCCTCGTCGGACAGCTCGTCCATGCCCAGGATCGCGATGATGTCCTTGAGCTCCTTGTAGCGCTGCAGCACGTTCTGAACACCGCGGGCGGTGTTGTAGTGCTCCTCGCCGACGACCAGCGGGTCGAGCTGACGCGAGGTGGAGTCCAGCGGATCGATGGCCGGATAGATACCCAGCTCGGCGATGGAGCGCGCCAGTACCACGGTGGCGTCCAAGTGCGAGAAGGTGGTCGCCGGCGACGGGTCGGTCAGGTCATCCGCGGGCACGTAGACGGCCTGCACGGAGGTGATCGAGCCGGTCTTGGTGGAGGTGATGCGCTCCTGGAGCACACCCATCTCCTCGGCCAGGGTCGGCTGGTAACCCACCGCGGAGGGCATCCGGCCCAGCAGGGCGGAGACCTCGGTACCGGCCAGGGTATAACGGTAGATGTTGTCGACGAACAGCAGCACGTCGCGGCCTTCATCGCGGAACTTCTCGGCGATGGTCAGGCCGGTCAGGGCCACACGCAGGCGGTTGCCGGGCGGCTCGTTCATCTGGCCGTAGACCAGCGACACCTTGTCGATGACGTTGGACTCGGTCATCTCGTGGTAGAAGTCGTTACCCTCACGGGTACGCTCACCCACGCCCGCAAACACCGAGTAGCCGCTGTGCTCGGTGGCGATATTGCGGATCAGCTCCATCATGTTGACGGTCTTGCCGACACCGGCGCCGCCGAACAGGCCGACCTTGCCGCCCTTGGCGAACGGGCAGACCAGGTCGATGACCTTGATGCCGGTCTCGAGCAGCTCGTTGGAGGCCGCCTGGTCGGCGTAGCCCGGTGCCTTGCGGTGGATCGGCATGCGCTCTTCTTCGCCGATCTCGCCCGCCTCGTCGATGGGCTCGCCAAGCACGTTCATGATGCGGCCCAGCGTCGCCTTGCCCACCGGCACGGAGATGGCCGCGCCGGTGTTGGTGACGTCCATGCCACGCTTGAGGCCCTCGGTGGAGCCCATGGCGATGGTGCGCACCACGCCATCACCCAGCTGCTGCTGGGTCTCGAGCACGGTCTCGACATTCGAGACCTTCAGCGCGTCGTAGACCTTGGGAACATTGTCCCGCGGAAACTCTACGTCAATCACCGCGCCGATGATTTGTACGATACGTCCGCTCATCTTGGTTCCTCTCAAATACCTGAAAATGAAACCTGCATGCCGGGAGGGCCATGGCCTCCCTGGCGCTTATACGGCGGCGGCACCACCGACGATCTCGGAGATTTC
Source organism: Halomonas sp. G15 (assembly GCF_021282295.1). Lineage (NCBI taxonomy): Bacteria > Pseudomonadati > Pseudomonadota > Gammaproteobacteria > Oceanospirillales > Halomonadaceae > Halomonas > Halomonas sp. G15. The sequence goes on from NZ_JAJSPA010000026.1 coordinate 23,495, forward strand.
CTGGGTAATGGCCGCCTGACGGGCCTTGTTGTACACCAGCTCCAGGTCGTCGATCAGATTGCCGGCGTTGTCGGTGGCACTCTTCATGGCGATCATCCGCGCGGCCTGCTCGCAGGCCCCGTTCTCGACCACCGCCTGGTACACCTGCGATTCGACGAATCGCACCAGCAGGCTGTCCAGCAGCGCCTTGGCATCCGGCTCATACAGGTAGTCCCAGCTACCGGGACGCTTGTCTTCTTCGTCGTTCGCTTGCGAGCCCATATCGGGGGACAGGGGCAACAGCTGACGGACCACCGGCTTCTGGGTCATGGTGTTGACGAACTCGTTGTACACCACGCACAGGCGGTCCAGCTTGCCCTCGTCGTAGGCATCCAGCATCACCTTCACGCTGCCGATCAGGTCCTCGACCTCGGGCGCCTCGCCCAGGCCACTCTTCGCGGCGACGAGGTTGCCCCCGTAGCTGCGGAAGAAGGTAGCGGCCTTGCTGCCCAGGGCACAGAAGTCGAGCTCGGCCCCCTGGTCACGCCACGCCTTGGCGTCCTTGACCACGGACTTGAACAGGTTGACGTTCAGGCCGCCACACAGGCCGCGGTCGGTGGAGACCACGATGTAACCGACGCGCTCGACCTCGCGCTCGACCATCCACGGGTGACGGTACTCCGGATTGGCATCGGCGACATGCGCGACCACGTTGCGGATCTGACGCGCATAGGGCTGGCTGGCCTTCATCAGGTCCTGGGCCTTGCGCATCTTCGACGCCGCGACCATTTCCATGGCGCTGGTGATCTTCTGCGTGTTCTTGATGCTCCCGATCTGGGTGCGTATCTCTTTTGCAGCTGCCATAGCGATCTACTCCGTTCGTGGCACTCAGTAAGCTCCAGGGCCCGCCCCGCGGGCGGGGCAGGCCAACGGCATTACCAGCTCTGAGTGGCCTTGAACTTCTCGAGACCCTCTTTCAGTGCATCCTGGATCTCGCTGCTGTAGTCGCCGGTCTGGTTGATCTTGTCGAGCAGCTCGGCGTATTCGGCCTTCATGAAGTCACGCAGGGCACGCTCGAAGTCCAGAATCTTGTTGACCTCGACCTCCTCCAGGTAGCCCTCGTTGGCGGCATACAGGGAGAGGGCCATCTCGGCCACGGACATCGGCGAGTACTGGTTCTGCTTCATCAGCTCAGTGACGCGCTGACCGTGCTCCAGCTGCTTGCGGGTAGCCTCGTCCAGGTCGGAAGCGAACTGGGCGAAGGCCGCCAGCTCGCGGTACTGGGCCAGGGCCAGACGCACACTGCCGCCGAGCTTCTTGATGATCTTGGTCTGGGCCGAACCACCCACACGGGAGACCGAGAGACCGGCGTTGATCGCCGGACGGATACCCGAGTTGAACAGGTCGGTCTCGAGGAAGATCTGACCGTCGGTGATCGAGATCACGTTGGTCGGCACGAAGGCCGAGACGTCACCACCCTGGGTCTCGATGATCGGCAGGGCCGTCAGCGACCCGGTCTTGCCCTTCACCTCGCCGTTGGTGAACTTCTCGACGTAGTCGACGTTCACGCGCGCAGCACGCTCGAGCAGGCGGGAGTGGAGGTAGAAGACGTCACCCGGGAAGGCTTCACGGCCCGGCGGACGGCGCAGCAGGAGGGAGACCTGACGATAGGCCACGGCCTGCTTGGAGAGATCATCGTAGACGATCAGCGCGTCTTCACCGCGGTCGCGGAAGTACTCGCCCATGGTGCAGCCGGAGTAGGCCGCCAGGAACTGCATCGGGGCCGGGTCAGCGGCGCCGGCGGCGACCACGATGGTGTGCTCCAGCGCGCCGTGCTCCTCGAGCTTGCGCACCACGTTGGCAATGGTCGACTGCTTCTGACCGATGGCCACGTAGACACAGGTTACCCCGGTGCCTTTCTGGTTGATGATGGCGTCGATGGCGATGGCCGACTTGCCGATCTGACGGTCGCCGATGATCAGCTCACGCTGGCCGCGACCGATCGGCACCATGGCGTCGATGGACTTGAAGCCGGTCTGGATCGGCTCGTCAACGGATTGACGAGTGATGACGCCGGGGGCGACCTTTTCTACCGCATCGGTCAGCTTGGCGTTGATATCGCCCTTGCCATCGATGGGGTTGCCCAGCGCATCGACCACGCGACCGCGCAGCTCGGGGCCCACCGGCACCTCGAGGATACGACCGGTACACTGGGCGGTCATGCCCTCTTCGAGCTGCAGGTAGTCGCCCAGCACCACGGCGCCCACGGAGTCGCGCTCGAGGTTGAGCACCATGCCGAAGATGCTGCCCGGGAACTCGATCATTTCACCGAACATCGCGTCCTCGAGGCCGTGAACTTTCACGATGCCGTCGGAAACGCTGACGATGGTGCCCTGGTTGCGGGCTTCGGATGCGACGTCAAGCTTCTCGATACGCTGCTTGATGATGTCGCTGATCTCGGAAGGATTCAGTTGCTGCATGCCATGTCCCTCAGACTCAGGCGGAAAGGGCTTCGGAAAGGCGGTTCAATCGACCACGCACCGACCCGTCGATGACGGTGTCGCCGGCACGCAGGATGACACCACCGAGAAGCTCGGGATCCACCTGAGTGGTAATGGAGATTTCGCGATTCAGGCGCTTCTTGAGCGCGCCGGAGAGCTTGTCCTGCTGTGCCTTGGTGAGCTTGTAGGCCGAGACCACGGTAACGTCGACGCGCTTCTCGTGGTCGGCGAGCAGCGTCTCGAACTGTTCGCGGATCGCTGCCAGCGCCGGCAGACGCCCCTTCTCGCCCAGGGTGGCGAGGAAACGGGCGGCAGCCTCATCGAGGTCGACCTCCGCCAGCTCGACCACCATGGCCACCTTGCGCTCGGTGTCGAGCTTGGGGCTGGAGAGAAGCTTGAGCGCCTCACGGTTGGTTACCACCATGGCCAGCTTGCTCAGCCAGTCGGACCAGGTATCCAGCGTCTGGTGATCGCGTGCGTACTCGAACGCCGCCTTGGCATAGGGCCTGGCAACGGTAGACAGTTCCGCCATGGATCACCTCCTCACAGTTCGGCGGCAAGCTCGTCGAGCAGCTTGCGATGGGCCTTTTCGTCGATGGAGGCTTCCAGGACACGCTCGGCACCGGTGACCGCCAGGCGGGACACCTGGGCACGCAGCTCGTCCTTGGCACGATTGACTTCCTGCTCGATCTCGGCGCGGGCGGAGGCGACGATGCGCTCGCCTTCGACACGGGCCTGCTCGCGAGCCTCCTCGACCATCTGGGAGGAACGCTTGTTGGCCTGCTCGAGAATCTGTGAAGCCTGTTCCTTGCTCTCGCGCAGCGTCTGCTCGGCGCGCTCCTGGGCTAGCTCCAGGTCACGCGAGGCACGGCTGGCCGCATCCAGGCCGTCAGCAATCTTCTTCTGGCGCTCGTGAAGCGCGTTGCTGATCGGCGGCCACACGTACTTTATGCAGAACCAGACAAAGATCGCGAAGGCGATCGTCTGCCCGATCAGCGTCATGTTGATATTCACGGGGCGGTACCTCTGACAGGTTCGTGTTGACCGGAAACAAGCAAACCGAGCGCATGGCGCTCGGTGCTGTCATGTATTAGCCGGCAACGACGAAGATCAGGTACATCGCGATACCAACGCCGATCATCGGCACGGCGTCGAGCAGGCCGGCCATCAGGAAGGTCTTGGTCTGCAGCTGGTCGCCCAGCTCCGGCTGGCGAGCGGTAGACTCAAGCAGCTTGCCGCCCAGGATGGCGAAGCCGATGCCGGTACCCAGAGCGCCCAGGCCGATCATGAGGGAGGCAGCGATATAGACGAGTTCCATGGTAGTGCTCCTGATTGAGAGTAGTTTCGGGTTAAGGGTTTAGGGTTGAGGTTAAGGGTGTTGCAAGGGTATCGACTTCAGTGATGCTCGTGGGCCTGGCTCAGGTAGACCACCGACAGCACGGTAAAGATAAAGGCCTGCAGGGTGATGACCAGGATGTGGAAGATGGCCCAGGGCACGTTCAGGGTCCACATCACCCAGAAGGGCAGCAGGGCGATCAGGATGAAGATCACCTCGCCGGCGAACATGTTGCCGAACAGACGCAGGCCGAGGCTGAGCGGCTTGACCAGCAGCCCGATGATCTCCATCACCAGGTTGAAGGGAATCAGCGACCAGTGGTTGAAGGGGGTCAGCGAGAGCTCCTTGGCGAAGCCGCCCACGCCCTTGACCTTGAGGCTGTAGTAGATGATCAGGCCGAACACGCCGATGGCCATGCCGAGGGTGGCATTGGGATCGGTGGTCGGTACCAGCTTCATGTACTCGATGCCCAGGCGGGCGAACAGCTCGGGGGCATAGTCCACCGGCACCAGCTTGAGCAGGTTCATCAGGAAGATCCAGACGAACAGCGTCAGCGCCAGGGGCGCGATCACCGGGTTACGGCCATGGAAGGCACCGCGCACGGTGAGCTCGACGAACTCGATGATCATCTCGACGACGTTCTGCAGCGGCCCGGGCACACCGGTGGTCGCCATCTTGCCGGCCTTGCGGAACAACCAGATGAACAGCAGCCCCATGGCGATGGACCAGCCCATGGTGTCCAGGTGGATCGCCCAGAAGCCCATCTCGCGAGCTTCCTCGGCACCATGTGCCAACGACCAGCCATTCTCGGGGTGGTGGCCGAAAGTCAGATTCTGGAGGTGGTGCTGTATGTAGTTAGCCGCCGTGTTATCACTGCCTGCTGCCATGCGAAGATCACCTCGGTTGAGGGGTCGACCGCTCGCGCCTGAGCCAGGGTGCCAGCCAGGGCATGAGATGGGTCGCCACGTATGCGCTGAAGAAAGAAATCGGGTTTGAGGGGGGCACGGCCACGAAGACCATTGCCAGCAGTGCCACCGTCAAACCGAACTTGCCTGCTTCCGCACGATAAAGGTTCATCACGAACCGCTGCGCCTGTCGGCCGCCACGTGCCTGACCGCTTCTCCAGACGAAGAATGCCTGGGGAATCAGCCCGACCAGTGCACCCGAGACGGCGGATTTCCCCGCTTCGACGCCGCCGATCAGGGTCGCCATCACGATCACGACGCAGACGCCCAGCACTTCCAGTCGCAGCAGGCGCCAGCCCATGGTACGCCGGCGGGTGGCGGGATGTCTCATCGTCTTCTCGCCGCTCCCTTGCTCGGGCCAGGCGCAAGGCCAAAACCACCGCGGATTATAGGGAAGCCCCCCCGGCGCTTCAACTGAGGCGCCACGCTTTCGACGTGATTTCCGATCACTTTTCGACCAAAGGTGCAGAAATTGTCGACAGCTTGACGCGCATCATGCCAGATCACCTAACGGATATGTTCCAGAATGCCATCCAGTTCATCGAGGCTGGCATAGCGGATGGTCACGCGTCCCTTGCCACCGCGGCCATGCTGGATCTTGACCGGTGCACCGAGGACTTCGCCCAGGCGGGTCTCGAGTCGCGCGACGTCAGGGCTCGGGGGTGCCGGCTCTGACTTGCGGGGCGCCCCCTCGGCGAGGCGCTTCACCAGCGCCTCGGTCGCACGCACGGTGAGGTCCTGATTGACCACCTCATGAGCGGCCTGGCGCTGCTTGGCGGCGGAAAGCACGAGCAGGGCACGCGCGTGGCCCATGTCCAGGTCGCCACGCTCCAGCAGGGTCTGCACCTCGGGGTCCAGGGCCAGCAGGCGCAGCAGGTTGGTGACCTGGGTCCGGGACTTGCCCACCGCATCGGCCACCTGCTGCTGGGTCAGCTCGAACTCCTCCAGCAGGCGCTTGAGGGCCATCGCCTCCTCGACGGGGTTGAGGTTCTCGCGCTGGATGTTCTCGATCAGCGCCAGGGCCAGGGCCACCTCGTCGCTGACCTCGCGGATCACCGCGGGAATGACGTCGAGCTCGGCCAGCTGGGCGGCCCGCCAGCGCCGCTCGCCGGCGATGATCTCGTAGCGGTCCTCGGCCACCGGGCGAACCACGATGGGTTGCATCACCCCCTGGGCACGAATCGAGTCGGCCAGCTCCTCCAGCGCCTCGGGCTGGATGTCGCGGCGCGGCTGGTACTTGCCGCGGCTGAGCTGGCCCAGCGGCAGGCGTTCGAGGCGCTCGGCCGGTTCCGGTTCGCTGGCGGGGTTGCTGGTCGCCGCCTCACCGTCGGCGAGCTCCACCTCGGGCAGGTCGAGGCTCTCGCGGCGGCGGGCATTGCCTCCGATCAGGGCATCCAGGCCTCGTCCCAGGGCGCGTTTACGCGTCATCGACATTCCCTCATCACTGATGTTGCACAACAGGGATTACAGCGACAGGCGCCGAATCAGTTCCTTGGCCAGCACCCGGTGAGCCTGGCTGCCCCGCGAGAAGCGCGCGTACTTGGTCACCGGCAGGCCGTGGCTGGGCGCCTCGGCGACCCGCACGTTGCGCGGGATGGTGGCCTTGAGCAGGGTCTCGCCGAAATAGTCACGCAGCTGTTTGGTGACGTCGCGGGTCAGGCTGTTGCGGGCATCGAACATGGTGCGCAGGATGCCGTACACCTCGATCCGGGGATTCACGCTGTCCTTGATCTGCTCCACGGTGTCGAGCAGCGCCGAGAGCCCCTCCAGGGCGTAGAACTCGCACTGCAGTGGAATCAGCACGCCGTGGGCGGCGGTCAGGCCGTTGACGGTCAGCATGTTGAGCGAGGGCGGGCAGTCGATCAGCACCACGTCGTATTCGTCCGCGACACCGGCCAGGGCATTCTCCAGGCAGCGCTCACGCCCCGCCTCGCGATCCAGCAGGGCCACCTCAGCGGCGGTGAGGTCACCGTTGCCCGGGAGCAGGGCATAGCCGGCCTCGGGGCAGTCGAGGATCACCCCGGCGGCATCGCGCTCGCCCAGCAGCACCTCCAGCACACTGCCATCCAGTTCATGCTTGTCGATGCCGCTGCCCATGGTCGCATGGCCCTGGGGATCGAGGTCGACCAGCAGCACGCGACGGTCCAGCGCCGCCAGGCTGGCGGCGAGGTTGACCGCGGTGGTGGTCTTGCCGACGCCACCCTTCTGATTGGTCAAGGCGATGATCTTGGTCACGGGCAACTCCGTTGCGGGGAAACGCGGGTTGTCAGGGAGCCGGGGCTTGCGTCCGGCGCTCGAGCACCACCAGCAGGCGGGTACCGACCTCGAAGGGTACCTCGAGGAGATGGCGCGCCACCGGCGTGACTTCCGCCGGCAGCCCGGCAAGCTCCTCGTCCACGGCGGGACCCTTCATGGCCAGCCACTGGCCACCGGGGACCACCCGCTCGCGGGTCAGCGCGACGAAGTCGCCGAGGCTGGCGAAGGCTCGCGAGATGACCTGGTCGTAGCGCTCCTCGAAGGCCTCGATCCGCGCCTGCACCGGGGTCACGTTGTCGAGGCCCAGCTCCAGTGCCGCCTGGCGCTGGAAGCGAACCTTCTTGCCGTTGCTGTCGAGCAGGGTCACCTCGAGCCCGGGCTTGAGGATCGCCAGCACCAGCCCCGGGAAGCCCGGTCCTGCGCCCACGTCGAGCAGCGTGCGACCGTTCAGAAAGGGCAGCACCGCGGCGCTGTCCAGCAGGTGGCGCGAGACCATCTCCTCGGCTGAGCGTATCGCGGTGAGGTTATAGGCGCGGTTCCACTTGTGCAACAACCCGACCAGGGCGAGCAGTCGACGGCGCTGCTCGGGGTCCACGGCGATGCCAAGCTGCGCGAGTCCCTGGTCGAGGCGCGTGGCCACGGGGTCTGCGATGGCCGTCATGCGCTGGCTACCTGATGGTCGTCGAGGAGTCGGCGCTTCTTGAGGTGAATCAGCAGGATCGACACCGCCGCCGGGGTCACCCCGGAGATGCGCGAGGCCTGGGCCAGGGTCTCGGGGCGTGCCTCGGCGAGCTTCTGGCGGATCTCGTGGGAGAGCCCGTCGACCCGGGTGTAGTCGAGATCGACGGGCAGCGGCGTGGCCTCATGCCGCTTCAGCTTGGCGATCTCGTCACGCTGGCGATCGATATAGCCCTGATACTTGGCCTGGATCTGCACCTGCTCGGCCACCGACTCGTCGTCCACGGGATCGCCCGGGATGCCCGGCAGCCCCGCCACGTCGGCATAGCCCAGCTCCGGACGCTTGAGCAGGTCCATCAGGCTGTACTCCCGCGCCGGCGCCTTGCCGGTCTTCTCGGCGATGCAGGCGGCCGCCTGGCTGTCGGGCTGCACCCAGCTGGCCCTGAGTCGAGCGCTCTCGCGCTCGATGGCCTCACGCTTCTCGCTGAAGGCCGCCCAGCGGGCGTCGTCGACCAGCCCCAGCTCGCGGCCAGCCTCGGTGAGGCGCAGGTCGGCGTTGTCCTCACGCAGCAGCAGGCGGTACTCGGCCCGCGAGGTGAACATGCGGTAGGGCTCCTTCGTCCCCAGGGTGATCAGGTCGTCCACCAGCACGCCGAGATAGGCCTCGTCGCGACCCGGGCACCAGGAGTCGAGCCCCTGTGCCCGGCGGGCGGCGTTGAGACCCGCCAGCAGCCCCTGGGCGCCTGCCTCCTCGTAGCCGGTGGTGCCGTTGATCTGACCGGCGAAGAAGAGGTTGGCGATGAACTTCGTCTCCAGCGAGTGCCGCAGGTCCCGCGGATCGAAGAAGTCGTACTCGATGGCGTAGCCGGGACGGGTGATATGGGCATTCTCCAGTCCGCGCATGGAGCGCACTACCTGCAACTGCACATCGAAGGGCAGCGAGGTCGAGATGCCGTTGGGATAGAGCTCGTGGGTGTCGAGCCCCTCGGGCTCGATGAAGACCTGGTGGCTCGTCTTGTCGGCGAAGCGGTGCACCTTGTCCTCGATGGAAGGGCAGTAGCGCGGCCCCACCCCCTCGATCATCCCGGAGTACATCGGCGAGCGGTCGAGATTGGCGTGGATGATCTCGTGGGTACGCTCGTTGGTGTGGGCGATGTGACAGCTCACCTGGCGGGGATGCTGAGCGCGATTGCCCATGAACGACATCACCGGGGTGGGGGTATCTCCCGGCTGCTCCTCCAGCTGCGAGAAGTCCAGGCTCCTGGCATCGAGGCGAGGCGGAGTACCGGTCTTGAGGCGATCGACACGGAACGGCAGGGCGCGCAGGCGTTCTGCCAGGCGGTTCGAGGGCGGGTCGCCGGCGCGCCCGCCGCGGGTGCTGTCGAGCCCGATATGGATCACCCCACCGAGGAAGGTTCCGGTACACAGCACCACGGTCTCGCCGAGGAAGCGGATGCCGGTCTCGGTAACCACGCCCCGTACCTCGTCGTTGTCGACGATCAGGTCGCCGGCGGCCTGCTGGAACAGCGTCAGGTTGGGCTGGTTCTCCAGCAGGCCGCGGATCGCGGCCTTGTAGCGAACCCGGTCGGCCTGGGCGCGGGTGGCCCTAACCGCGGGCCCCTTGCGGGCATTGAGAACACGGAACTGGATCCCGCCGAGATCGGTGGCCAGGCCCATGGCACCACCCAGGGCATCGATCTCCTTCACGAGGTGGCTCTTGCCGATGCCGCCGATGGCCGGATTGCAGGACATCTGGCCGAGGGTCTCGATGTTGTGGGTCAGAAGCAGGGTACGTGAGCCCATGCGAGCGGCGGCCAGGGCGGCTTCGGTTCCCGCATGGCCGCCGCCGATGACGATGACGTCGAAGCGGTCGGGGTAATCCAAGGTGCACCTCGTTGGCGCCGCGGCGCCTGTCTTTCTGTCAGAGGGTGAAATCAGCCCGGCAGTATAAACCTCCTGTGGGTAATCGTCAGGGTTTTCCACACGCGTTTCCAACCAGGCTCGTTCCCTCCTGACCTATCAATTAATATCAGTATATAAATAAAGAAGTTCTGTTGTGGTTGTAACTACTGGTGTGGACAAAAACCGTGGATAAGTCATTTCCTGCCATTTTCTTCAGTAGCTTACGTTGTTGACCAAGCACAGGAGAAAGGGACGACAGCCTGCGGACTAGCGGTCGCGAACCTGTGGATGGAATGCCACCTTGTCCACAGCGCCGGCGCTGCACCGCTTGTCCACCGATGGGTACCAGGCTTGTGCCCGCGGCTGTGAACAACTGGGGTATTTATCCACGAGCCCCTCCAGCATGGGCCCCGTAGCCAGAATCCGGGGTATCGAAAAAAATTCTGTCCACAGACGAAAAAAGGGCCCTGCCGCAACGCGACAGGGCCCTTTTTCATCCTGATGGAGTCGATCCTGGTGGTTGAGCTAGTGCTTGAGTACGCGAGAGAGGAAGCTTCGGGTGCGTTCATCATTCGGGCTATCGAAGATCGTCTCCGGCGGGGCCTCCTCGGCGATCTCGCCCTGATGGACATAGATGACGCGATCGGCCACTTCGCGGGCGAAGCCCATCTCGTGGGTGACGATGATCATGGTCATGCCTTCCCGGGCCAGCTCGCGCATGGCGTCGAGCACTTCGCCGATCATCTCCGGATCCAGCGCGGAGGTAGGCTCGTCGAACAGCATCAGCCGCGGCTCCATGGCCAGGGCGCGGGCCAGGGCGACGCGCTGCTGCTGGCCACCGGAGAGCTGGGTCGGGTACTTGTCGGCCTGGTCGGAAATGCCGACGCGCTCCAGCAGGCGTTCGGCGGTCTCCATTGCATCCTCCTGGCTCCAGCCACGCACCTTCATGGGGGCCAGGGTGACGTTGTCGCGCACGCTCAGGTGGGGGAAGAGGTTGAACTGCTGGAACACCATGCCCACCTCGGTGCGGATCTTCTGCAGGGCGCGGCCGCTCTTGCCGTGGGGGGTGAGTTCGTTGCCGTCCACCTCGATGTGTCCGGACTGGAACTCCTCCAGGCCGTTGATGCAGCGGATCAGGGTCGACTTGCCCGAGCCGCTGGCGCCGATGACCACCACCACCTCGCCGGGCATTACCTCGAGGTCGATATCCTTGAGTACGTGCAGCTTGCCGAAGTGCTTGTTGACCTTCTCCATGCGGACGATGGCCGTGGTCGGGTTCTCTTTCTGTGTCATGTGCTTGGCCTCCCTCGCTCTTTTTTTAACCCCATCACTGGCCGACCAAACCACGCCGCTCGAGCTGGCGCAGCAGGATCGACAGGGTCCAGGTGATGGCCAGGTAGAGCAGTGCCACCATCAGGTAGACTTCCATGGCGGTGAAGGTGGTGGCGATATAGATCTGCCCCTGGCGCACCAGCTCGCCCACACCGATCACCGAGAACAGCGAGGTGTCCTTGATACTGATGATGGCCTGGTTACCCAGTGGCGGGATCATGCGGCGCAGGGCCTGGGGCCAGATCACGTAGCGGAAGGCCTGGGTACGAGACAGGCCCAGGGAGAGCGAGGCCTCGCGCTGGCCGCGTTCGATGGACTGCACACCGCCGCGGACCACCTCGGAGATATAGGCGCCCGAGTTGACGGCGATGGCGGCGATCCCTGCGGTCAGTGCGTTGATCGGCTCGCCGAGGATCTGTGGCAGGCCGTAGAAGATGAACAGCACCTGCACCAGGATGGGGGTGCCGCGAAATACCTCGATATAGAAGATGGCGGGCAGGCGCAGCCAGAAGAGCGGGCTGATGCGCATGAGGCCGAAGATGATGCCGATCACGAAGCCGATGGCGAGGCCACCGAAGGAGATCAGCAGCGTCCAGGGAATCCCCGGCAACAGGTGGGGTATCGAGCTGAAGGCGGCCGCCCAGTCGAATTGGAAGGTCACGTCCACGAGGAGGTCTCCGGGAGCGTTGAACGACGCGGGGCCGGGTGGTCACACCGCCCGGCCCCGCGGACTCTCGCGTCGCCCTCAGGGCGACGATATCGGGAGGGGAGTCGCCTCAGTCGTCACTGGGCGCCTCGCCGAACCACTTGGCGTAGATCTCATCATAGGTGCCGTCCTCCTTCATCTCGGCCAGCGCCTGGTTGACCGGCTCTACCCACTCGCTGCCCTGATGGAAGACGATGCCGTACTGCTGGCCCTCATAGAGCGGCCCGACCACCTTGGTGCGGCCTTCGCCGCGGGTCTGGGCGAAGTAGCCGACGTTGGGGGCATCGTAGAAGGCGGCGTCGACGTTGCGGCCGAGCAGCGCCATGTACATGTCGGAGGTGCCCGGGTAGGGAGTGATCTCGGCGCTGTCGCCCAGGTTCTCCTGGAGGAAGTCGTAGCTGGTGGAGCCGATCTTGGTGGCCACGCTCAGACCTTCGAGGTCCTCGAGGGTCTCCACCTCGTCGTTATCGGCACGCACCATGATGCGCAGGCCGGAGTCGTAGTAGGGATCGGAGAAGTCGACGATCTCCGCGCGCTCTTCGGTGATGGTGACACCGGCGATGGCGATCTCCTGGCTGCCGGTCTGGATGGCCGGGATGATGCCGTTGAACTCCATGGTGGTCAGGTTGACCTCGAAGCCGGCGCGCTCGGCCACCTCATGGATGATATCCATGTCGAAGCCGACCATCTCGCCGGTTTCGGTATCGAGCATCTCGAAGGGCACGAAGCTGGGGTCGGTGACCACGTTGACGGTGGTGTCCTGGGCCAGGGCGGAGCCGGCCAGGCCGGTGCCCAGCGCCAGGGCACTGGCCAACAGGGTGTGCTTCAGGAAGGGTGTTGCCGCAGTAGATTGTTTCATGAGATTCCCCGTTCTTGGGACTTTTCTGATGGGACTCGCCATTTCAACCTTGGCGAGATTCCCGCAGAGCGTCAAGTCGGGGGATCTCACGCTTCCCCGCGGCCGGGGAGGCGCTGCTATACCATGAAGGAGGCGCCACAGCCGCAGGTGGTGGTGGCGTTGGGGTTCTGGATCAGGAAGCGGGCGCCGGCCAGCCCCTCCTCGTAGTCAACGGTGGAACCCACCAGATACTGGTAGGAGAGCGGGTCGATCACCAGCGCCACGTCGCCGAACGGGATGACGGTGTCATCATCGGCCGCCTCGTCGGCAAAATCGAAACCGTACTGGAAGCCCGAGCAGCCGCCGCCGGTGACATAGACCCGCAGCTTCAGCTCGCTGTTACCCTCCTCTTCGATCAGCGCACGCAGCCGGGCCCTTGCGCTGTCGGACAGCATCAGGGGCGTAGGGACGAAGGATTCGGCTTCGCTCATGGAGGACTCCAGGGGAAGGAAGTGTGACCGGTCATTATCCGCAATCCCCAGCAAAATGGTCAACTTTCCGATAGGTTATTCGGGCTATCCCAAGGGGAGGTCTACGAGGAGGCGCTGTGAATACCTCCCTGTAAGCTACCGACGCCATCCCTGGCGTAGGACCTCCTCTGCGACCTCCCCTTGGCGCCCTCAATGTTTTGTGGGAGGGCCGGATCAGGGCATCATCGCGGGGGCGGCGAGCCCGGCGTTCTCGTCGAAGCCGAACATCAGGTTGAGGTTGTGGATCGCCTGGCCCGAAGCCCCCTTGACCAGGTTATCGATCACCGAGAGCACCACCACGGTATCGCCGTCGCCGGGCCGGTGCACGGCGAGCCGGCAGAGGTTGGCACCCTTGACGCTGCGGGTCTCGGGGTGACTGCCCGGGGGCATGACGTCGACGAAGGGCTCGCCGGCGAAGCGTGTCTCGAACAGCGCCTGAAGATCGCCCGGCTCACCGGTGAGCCGGCCATAGAGGGTGGCGTGGATGCCGCGGATCATCGGCGTCAGGTGAGGCACGAAGGTCAGACCGACGGAACGGCTGGCGGCATCGCCCAGGCCCTGGCGAATCTCCGGCAGGTGGCGGTGGCCGCTGGCGCCGTAGGCCTTCATGGACTCGCTGGCCTCGGCCAGCAGCGAGGGCACCTTGGCGCCGCGGCCGGCACCGGTGACCCCGGACTTGCAGTCGGCGATGACATGGTCCGCGTCGATCAGGCCGGCCTCGAGCAGCGGCAGCAGGCCGAGCTGCACCGCAGTGGGGTAGCAGCCCGGGACGGCGATCAGGCGGGCGCTGCGGATACGTTCGCGGTTGACCTCCGGCAGGCCATAGACCGCCTCGTCGAGCAGCTCGGGAGCCCCGTGGGGTTGGCCGTACCATTCGGCCCACTCCGCGGCGTCACGCAGCCGGAAGTCGGCGGAGAGGTCGATGACCCGGGTGCCGCGCTCGAGCAGTTCGCCGGCGAGGGCGTGGGCCACGCCATGGGGGGTGGCGAAGAATACCGCATCGCAGGCACCCAGGCGGTCGGCGTCGGGCTCGCTGAAGGTCAGGCCATCGTAGTGCCCGCGCAGGTTGGGATAGAGTTCGGCGACACCCAGGCCGGCCTCGGAACGCGAGGTGATGGCCTCGACCTCCACCTCCGGGTGCTGGGCCAGCAGCCTGAGCAGTTCGACGCCGGTGTACCCGGTGCCGCCGACGATTCCGACCTTGATCACGTGAGACTCCTTGATTGACGAAAAAGGGCCGACGCCCTGAAAGCGGCGGGCTGTCATCGCCCTGCGGGAATATGATACACAGGTGAAGGACCGGAAGGGTCGTCACTCAGTCGTAAAGGAAACCGCGACGTGCCGCGTTTGCCTCGCCTCGATGCCGGTCAAGGACTGGAGCGCTTTCGACAACAGCTTGCCAATGTGGATGCCCTGCCGCAACTCTGCGTGCTGGGCGTCGTGGCAGGGGTGCTGACCGGTGTGCTGATGGTGGGGTTTCGCAGCCTGCTGGAGCTGGGCGGGCTGTGGCTGTTTCCTACCGGTAGCCCCGAGGCATTCGAAGCCATGCCGCCGGCGCTGCGCAGCCTGTTGCCGCTGGCCGCGGTGCTGCTGATCGGTCTGTGGATGTGGTTTACCCCCCAGGTCGGCCGCCAGGTCGGCGTCGTACATGTGATCGATCGCCTGGCCTATCATCAGGGGCGCTTCCCGCTGCGCAACTGGCTGACCCAGTGGGTGGTGGGTCTGATCTCGGTGCTGGGGGGGCTCTCGGCTGGCCGCGAGGGGCCGGCCATTCATCTGGGGGCCGCCGCCTCCAGCGGCCTGGGCCAGCGCCTGCGCCTGCCCCATAACAGCCTTCGGGTACTGGTCGCCTGCGGTACCGCGGCGGGCATCGCGGCCTCCTTCAACACGCCGATCGCCGGCGTCATCTTCGCCATGGAAGTGGTGATGATGGAGTACACCATCATCGGCTTCATGCCGGTCATCCTGGCCTCCACCATGGGCGCGGTGGTAGCCCAGCTGGTCTATGGTCCCGACCCGGCGATCGGCGTGCCCGACCTGCACCTCAACTCCCTGCTCGACCTGCCGTGGATCATCGTCAGCGCCCTGGTGATTGGCCTGCTGGCCGGCCTGTTCGTGCGGGTCTCGCGGCTGGGGCCGCGCCTGGAGCGACTGCCCATGGCGCTGCGCTTCCTGATGGCGGGAGGGGTGGTTGGCGCCGTGGCCTGGTGGTATCCCCAGGTACAGGGCATGGGTTATGACACCCTGCAGGCAACCCTCAGCGGTTCGGTGGCGATGGATGTGCTGCTCGCCGTGGCCATCGGCAAGCTGCTGCTCACCGCCGGCACCGTGGCCTGCGGGATTCCGGTAAGCATCATCGGCCCGGTACTGGTAATCGGCGGTGCGGCCGGTGCGCTGTGCGGCATGACCGGCCAGTGGCTGTTGCCCATCGAGGCTTCGGATCCGGCGCTCTACGCCATGCTGGGCATGGCGGCGATGATGGGCGCGGTGCTGCAGGCGCCCCTGGCGGCGCTGATGGCGCTGCTCGAGCTGACCCACAACCCGAATATCATCCTGCCCGGCATGCTGGCGGTGGTGGTCTCCTGCCTGACCGCGCGTCAGCTGTGCCGCTGCGGCGGTTTCTTCATCAGCGTCACGCGCCAGGGACTGCATCCCCTGCAGCAGCCGCTGATGCAGGCGCTCTCCCGGGTCTCGGTGCCGGCGGTGATGGAGCGCCGGCTGGTGCGCACCCAGCGCATGGTCTCCCGGGAGCGTGCCCGAACGCTGCTGGAATCGGAGCCGGTGTGGATACTGATCGAGCGTTCCAGCGACGACAAGCCGGTGCTGGCGCTCAAGGCCGCCGACCTGGCCCGCTGGCTCACCGAGCAGGCGGCGGCAGAAGAGAAGAGTGCCGCCGAGGAAGCCGAGGCGGAAGAGCCTGCCGAGAAGGTGGAGCTCGCCAAGGAGATGCCGGAGGGCGACGGCGAAGAGAAGGCGGCGAAGAAACGCAAGAAGGGCAAGGAGAAGGCCAGGGAGAAGGAGGAGCCACCAGAGGTGGATCTGCTGGAGATTCCCGGCGTGCGCCTGGAGCTTGCCCCCATCGGGCTGCAGGCCACCCTCTCCGAGGCCTTCAACAAGCTCAATGACTCGATGCTCGATGCCCTCTACGTGGAGCACGGCCATCGGCCGAAGCAGAAGCGGATTTCCGGTATCATCACCCGCGGCGCCATCGAGCGCTTCTACCGCGTCGAGAACTGACGCCTCCTCCCTTTCTCCACCACCCGCAAGGAGCTCCCATGTACCTGTGGTTCAAGGCCCTGCACCTGATCGCCATGGTCACCTGGTTCGCCGCCCTCTTCTACCTGCCGCGGCTCTACGTCTATCACGCCATGGCGCGCGACCGCGGCGAGCAGCAGGCGATCGACCACTTCCTGGTCATGGAGCGCAAGCTCTATCGCGGCATCATGACCCCCTCCATGATCGCCGTGCTGCTGTTCGGCGGCATCATGCTGGTGCTCAATCCCGGCTGGCTGGCCCAGGGCTGGATCCATGCCAAGCTGCTGCTGGTGGCGCTGCTGGTGGGCTACCACCATGTCTGCCTGATCTACCTGAAGCAGTTCGCCGAGGCGCGCTGCAAGCGTGGCCACGTGTTCTTCCGCTGGTTCAATGAGCTGCCGGTGATTGCCCTGTTGATCATCATCTTCCTCGCCGTGCTCAAGCCGTTCTGATGGCAGCCATCACGCCCCACCTGCCGGTCGTGCTCGTGCTCTCCGGCCACGACCCTACCGGCGGCGCCGGCCTGGTGGCCGATGCCGAGGCGGTTGCCGCCGGCGGCGGCTGGGCGCTGACCGTGCCAACCGCCCTGACCGTGCAGTCCTGCAGCGATGTCTCGCGAGTGATCCCCGCCGACCCCGAGGTCATGCGCGCCAGCGTTGCCGCCCTCGACGAGTTCGCGGTGGCGGCGATCAAGATCGGCCTGGTGGCCGACCTGGCGACCCTGGATGCGATCACCGACATCCTCCGGCGCTTTCCCGGGGTGCCGGTGGTGGCCGACCCGGTGCTGTCTGCCGGCGGCGGCAGGGAGTTATCCACAACCGAGCTCGTCGATGCCTACTGCGAGCGGCTGCTGCCGCGTGTGGATATCCTCACCCCCAACCGGGGGGAGCTGGCGCGGCTCTCCCCAAGCCTGCTGCAGGATACCGAGCGGGCCGTGGCGCTGATGCGCCTGGGCTGTCAGGCGGTGCTGGTGACCGGCACCGATGACCCGGCGCCGGGGGTACCGGCGGACCGCGTGGCGCATACGCTGCATGCCCCGGACCAGAGTCGCCAGTGGAGCTGGCCGCGGCTTGCGGGGCGTTATCACGGCTCAGGCTGCACCATGGCGGCCTTCCTGGCGTCGCGTCTGGCCGTCGGGGAGTCACTGGTGATGGCCTGCGAGCAGGCACAGGCATTCACCTGGGAGGCATTGGCCCACGGCTGGCGGCCCGGCGAGGGCCAGGCGCTGCCTCGTCGCCTCTGGCGACTGCCGACGGTGGCGAGCGTCGCATCACCCGCTTCTCCCTGAGGGAGGGTCTGGCCTTTGGCGGCCGGAGCATCGAGAATGGGGGCAATGTTCAGGCATGCCGCCGCGGCGCTCGATCGGCGGAAATTGCCGCCACTTCACTTCCTGTGAATAGCTTATCCAGAGAATTATCCACAGCCTCGAGGACACGACACGACATGACGACCTCCGCCCAGCTCTTCGCCCAGGCCTGCCGGCATATCCCCGGTGGGGTCAACTCCCCGGTACGCGCCTTCAAGGGGCTGCAGCGTCCGCCGATATTCATGGAACGCGCCCAGGGCGCCTACCTGTTCGATGTGGAAGGCCAGCGCTACGTGGACTACGTGGGCTCCTGGGGGCCGATGATTACCGGTCATGCCGATCCGGACGTGCTGGGGGCGGTGCGTGGGCGCCTCGACAACGGCCTCTCCTTCGGCACCCCCACCGCCATCGAGACCACCATGGCGGACCTAATCTGCGAGATGATCCCCTCCATCGAGATGGTGCGCATGGTCAACTCCGGCACCGAGGCCACCATGTCGGCGATCCGCCTGGCGCGTGGCGTCACCGGCCGCGACAAGATCGTCAAGTTCGAGGGCAACTACCATGGCCACTCCGACTCGCTGCTGGTCAAGGCGGGCTCCGGGGCGCTGACCCACGGCGAGCCGAGCTCTCCCGGCGTGCCGGCGTCCCTGGCCGAGCACACCATCACCCTGTCCTACAACGATATCGATGCCGTGGAGCAGTGTTTCGAGGAGATCGGTGATCAGGTGGCCTGCATCATCGTCGAGCCGGTGGCCGGCAACATGAACTGCATCCCGCCCCAGCCCGGCTTCCTGGAGAGCCTGCGTCGGGTCTGCAATGCCCACGACAGCGTGCTGATCTTCGACGAGGTGATGACCGGCTTCCGGGTGGCCATGGGCGGTGCCCAGGCCCACTACGGCGTGCGCCCCGACCTCACCTGCCTGGGCAAGATCGTCGGCGGCGGCATGCCGGTGGGTGCCTTCGGCGGCAGCGAGACCATCATGTCCAATATCTCGCCGCTGGGCCCCATCTATCAGGCGGGCACCCTCTCCGGCAACCCGCTGGCCATGGCGGCAGGCATCGCCTTGCTGACCAAGCTGCGCGAGCCGGGTTTCCATGATGCCCTGGCCCAGCGCGTCGAGACCCTCTGCCACGGTCTCCAGGAGCGCGCCGATGCGGCCGGCGTGGAGATGATCACCCAGCGTGCCGGTGGCATGTTCGGCCTCTTCTTCACCGGCCAGAGCCGGGTCGACAACTTCGCCCAGGCCACCGCCTGTGACGCCGACGCCTTCCGTCGCTTCTTCTCTGCGATGCTCGACGAGGGGGTCTACCTGGCGCCTTCCGCCTACGAGGCGGGCTTCATGTCCAGCGCCCACACGCCGGAGGATATCCAGTTCACCCTGGATGCCGCCGAGAAGGCCTTCGCGGCCATGCAACGTCAAGACTGAGCAGCGTCAGGACTGACGCCTCATCGAATCACCACCGGGAGAACTGCCATGCGTCATACCCTGGATGCCGACAAGGCCGGTAGTGGCGAAAGTCTGGAGCTGGAGGCGCTCATCGATGCCCTGGTGGCCTATCACCGTGGGGCGGCTTCCCATGATGCCGAAGCCCAGGCCGCCGGACATCCATTGACGCTGGCCATGGGGGCCGAACTGGCGGCCATCCGCGAGGCCCTGCTGGATGAGGAGGAGCGCGAGCGACTCGATCAGCTGGGCGACTGGCTGGAGCAGGACCTGGTGCGCCTGACACCCATCCTCGAGGCCCGCGCCGCACGCCGGGTGCCGAGCTGGGCGCTGCGTCACCCCGCCAGCCGGCTGTGCCACGCCGGTCGACCGCTGCTGGTGAATGCCATCGGGCGCGACCTGGAGGTGCCGGGTGCCGAGCTTGCCGACGATCCGGCCAGCGACCTCGCGGCGCTGCTGGTCGGCCTGGAGGGGCGCGAGACCCCGGAACTGACGCGGCTGGCGCTGGATCGCTATCTGCGCCACTCGGGCGACTACGAGCTCTCCCGACTGCTGTCGCTATTCGGCACCTGCCATGCGCTGACCGCCGCCAGGCGCGCCCTGCGTCGCCGCCCCGCCCGGGGGCTCGATCCGGAACACCCCGCCCTGCAGGCCGAGAGCATGGCCGAGTGTCGTCGCTACCTGGCACTGGCCGAACGCATCGCCGAATTCCGTTTCCCGCCGCTGGTCATCGCCGTGGGCGTCTCGGGCAGCGGCAAGAGTCGCTTTACCCGGGGGCTGGTCACCGGGCTGGGGGCGATCCGGGTCAGCTCCGAGGCGGAACGCCAGCGTCTCGCCCAGGCCGATGACGCCTCGATCCATCCACAGGGCGATGATGGCTCCGCGGCTGTGGATATCTTCGGCGAGGCGGCTACGGAGGCGACCTATCGGCGCCTCGCCGCCTGTGCCGGCTATCTGCTGGATGCCGGCATCCCCGCCTGCGTGGATGCCACCTGCCTGACCCGTGCCCAGCGTGACCAGCTGCGTCAGCAGGCCGAGGCCCGCGGCCTGCCCTGCCTGCTGGTCAGCTTCGAGGCCGACGACGCCACCTTGCGCCGGCGTATCGAGAAGCGTGCCTCACGCCAGGGCGTAGCCGTCGAGGAGAGCCTGGCGGTGCTGGCGCAGCAGCAGCAACGTTTCGAGCCGTTCGCCGACGAGGAGCGCCTGCACCTGGTCCATCTCGACACCACTGCGGACAATGCCGCCGAGTCCCTGCTGAGCCTTATCGAGGAGCATGTGAAGCTTGCCTGAGAGGAATCCCATGACCCCCATTGCTAGCCTGGTGCTGGCCAGTGGCAATCCCGGCAAGCTGCGCGAGTTCGCCCAGCTGCTGGCGCCGCTGGGCATGCAGGTGCGCCCCCAGTCAGACTTCGCCGTACCCGAGGTGGAGGAAACCGGCCTGACCTTCGTCGAGAACGCCCTGCTCAAGGCGCGCGAGGCCAGCCGCGTCAGTGGCCTGCCGGCCCTGGCCGATGATTCCGGCCTGGAGGTCGATGCCCTCCACGGGGCCCCCGGCATCTATTCCGCCCGCTATGCCGGCGAGCCGAAGAGCGACGAGCGCAACAACGCGCGCCTGCTCGAGGCGCTGGCCGAGGTGCCCGAGGGAGCTCGCAGCGCGCGCTACTGGTGCGTGCTGGTGCATCTGCGTCATCCCGAGGATCCGGTGCCGAGGATCGTTCAGTGCAGCTGGGAGGGCGAGATCCTGGCCCATCCGCGCGGCGAGGGAGGCTTCGGCTACGACCCGTTGTTCTGGCTGCCCGACCAGGGCATGAGCGTGGCCGAGCTGCCGGCGGCGGAGAAGAACCGGCTGAGCCATCGCGGCCGGGCCCTGCAGGCCCTGGTCGAGCAGTTCCGCCAGGACCACGGGAGCCACTGATGGCGCTGCCCCCACTGGCGCTCCCCCCGCTGGCCCTCTATGTGCACGTGCCCTGGTGCGTGCGCAAGTGCCCCTACTGCGACTTCAACTCCCACGCTGTCGGCCGCTCCGCAGGCCTGCCCGAGGAGACGTATCTCGCCGCCCTGCTCTCCGACCTCGATGCCGACCTGCCGCTGGCCGCGGAGCGGGAGCTGGTCAGCCTGTTTATCGGGGGCGGCACGCCGAGCCTGCTCTCTGCCGACTTCTATCGGCGCCTGCTGGCAGGCGTGGCCGAGCGCCTGCCCCTGGCCCACGATATCGAGATCACCCTCGAGGCCAATCCCGGTACCCTGGAGCGCGGTCGCTTCGCCGGCTACCGTGAGGCGGGCATCAATCGCCTGTCGCTGGGCGTGCAGAGTTTCCAGGCGCCACAGCTCGCGGCACTGGGGCGAATCCACAGCGGTGATGATGCCGAGGCGGCCTTTTCCGAAGCGCGCCAGGCGGGCTTCGACAACCTCAACGTCGACCTCATGCATGGGCTTCCCGGGCAGACGCCGGAACTGGCGTTGAAGGACCTTCAGCATGCCCTGGCGCTGGAGCCGGAACACCTCTCCTGGTACCAGCTCACCCTGGAGCCCAATACAGAGTTCTACCGCTACCCGCCGGCCCTGCCCGAGGAGGAGGCGTTGTGGGAGATCCAGGATCAAGGCCATGAGTGCCTCGAGGCGGCGGGATTCCAGCGCTACGAGATCTCGGCCTATGCCCGGGAGGGGCGCCGCTCACGCCACAACCTCAACTACTGGCGGTTCGGCGACTACCTGGGCATCGGTGCCGGCGCCCACGGCAAACTGAGCGCCCCGGGCGAGGATGGCCGCTTGCGCATCGAGCGACGCTGGAAGAGCCGCCAGCCCGAGGCCTATCTGCGGCGTCGTCATGATCCGCGAGGGTTCGTGGCCGATGCGCATCCCGTCGACGAGGCCGACCTGCCGCTAGAGTTCGCCATGAACGCGTTGCGGCTGCCCGAGGGCGTGCCACTGACGCTATGGAGCGAGACCACCGGCCTGCCGGAAGCGGTGCTGGTCGAGCGTCTCGCCAACGCACGCAAAAAAGGACTTCTGGTGGAAGATAGCCAAAGGGTTCAAGCTTCCCCCCGAGGTCTACTATTCTTGAACGAACTGCTGGCGTCCATCGACGAGTCCTGATGGTGCCTGTGCTACGCTCATCGCAATCGCTGCCATTGACGGCCCCAGGGATGAACGAACGGGCCAATGACCAATGACCCAAACCAAGGAGAACGCCAAGATGACCAAGCCACTTCGTTTCATGGCCCCGCTGGCCGCTGCCGTGCTGCTGGCCGGCTGTGCCACCACTGACCCCTACAGCGGCCAGACCGACCGCAACCAGACCGGCACCGGTGCCGCCATCGGTGCCGTGGTCGGCGCCGCCGCCGGCGCACTGAGCGGCGACGGCAGCACCAGTCGCCGCGACCGTGCGCTGGTGGGGGCTGCCGTGGGTGCCGCAGCGGGTGCCGGTGTTGGCGCCTACATGGACCGCCAGGAGGAGCAGCTTCGCCAGAGCACCCAGGGCACCGGCATCGGCGTCGACCGGCGCGGTGACGATATCGTGCTCAACATGCCCAGTGAGGTCACCTTCGGCTTCGACTCCAGCGAGCTGACCTCCAACGCGCGCAATGCCCTCAACGAGGTGGCCAGGGTACTGACCCAGTACGACGATACCCGCGTCAATATCGGTGGCCACACCGACAGCACCGGTGATGCCGCCTACAACCAGCGGCTCTCCGAGCGCCGCGCCCAGGCGGTGGGCAACTACCTGGCCCAGGCTGGTGTCGCCGGCAGCCGCCTCAACATGACCGGCTATGGCGAGAACCAGCCGGTGGCCAGCAACAACACCGAGCAGGGGCGTGCCCAGAACCGTCGCGTCGAGATTACCCTGACGCCGATCGAGAGCCGCTTCGAGTAAGCGCTACCTCGAACCCCAGCGGTAACCCATCGGGCTCGCCACTCCTGTGGTGGGCCCTTTCTCTGACCTTTTCTCTCTCGTTGCCGATACGCGGGTCCGCACCCATGCTCTCCTACCAGCACGCCTACCATGCCGGTAATTTTGCCGACGTTCACAAGCACCTGACCCTGCACGGGGTCATCAACCACCTGTTACGTAAAGAATCTCCAGTTACGTTCATAGATACCCATGCCGGTCGCGGCCTCTATCCCCTGGCCGCGGAGGAGACATCCCGGCTGCATGAGTATCGCCAGGGCGTCCTGCCCCTGTGGGAGGAGCGC
Organism: Halomonas sp. G15; assembly: GCF_021282295.1. NCBI lineage: Bacteria > Pseudomonadati > Pseudomonadota > Gammaproteobacteria > Oceanospirillales > Halomonadaceae > Halomonas > Halomonas sp. G15. The sequence goes on from NZ_JAJSPA010000026.1 coordinate 46,721, forward strand.
GAGTCACTCATGGATGAGGCGCTGCTGGGCGACTGGCTGGCGGCACTGGTCGAGGCGCAGCCGGAGCCCCGCCGCCTGAGCCACTATCCGGGCTCGCCCTGGTGGATGGGGCGGCGACTGCGCTCCGGTGACCGCCAGCTGCTCTTCGAGCTGCATCCCGGGGAGCATGCCCATCTGGCGGGCCAGCCGCTGGAGGGGGATATCCGCACGATTCATGGCGACGGACTGAAGGGACTCGTCGACCGGCTGCCGGTGAAGACGCCGCGCCTGTGTGTGCTGATCGATCCGAGCTACGAGCGCAAGCAGGAGTATGTCGAGGTGGCCCAGGCGCTGCTGGCGACACTGCACAAGGCGCGGCATGCCGTGGTGCTGGTGTGGTACCCGTTGCTGCCGGCAGGCCGGCACCACGAGCTGCTCGATGCCGTGAAGGCCGGTGGCGTACGCAAGGTGCGTATTCCGGGGCATCGTGACCGCCCGTTCCGATCTATCGTGACCGACCATTCCGGGCCAACGTGACCGGCCATTCCATTTCATCGTGACCGATTTCGGCCTCTTTCCCGGAATCCGCGGTCACGATGTCGGAATCATCGGTCACGTTCCCGGAATCTCACCTAACTCGCTGGAATGATTCGGACTTTTACGGCATACCCTTCCTTTTGCCTGCGCTCCAGGAGAGGGACATGCCAGCACCGAGGATTCCCATGCGAACCATCACCGAGGTGTTGCGCCTCAAGTACGACGCCGGCCTCAGCCACGAGAAGATTGCCCGGGCCTGCGGCCTCTCCAAGGGCGTGGTCAGCAAGTACGTCAGCCTGGCCCAGGTGGCCGGCATCCGCTGGCCGTTGCCCGACGGCACCGACGAGGCGGCGCTGGAGGCGCGGCTGTTCCCGGCCAAATCGCCGCCGGTGCGCTTCTCAGCGCCGGACTACTTCCAGGTCCACCAGGCACTCAAGCGCAAGGGCGTCACCCTGCAGCTGCTGTGGGCGGAGTACGTCGAGGTCCATGGCGACAAGGCCTACCGCTACAGTCGATTCTGCGACCATTACCGCGCCTGGCGGGAACGCCAGCGGCGCAGCATGCGCCAGGTCCACCGTGCCGGCGAGAAGCTGTTCATCGACTACTGCGGCCCGACCGTGCCGATCATCAACCAGGCCACCGGCGAGGAGCGACGGGCCCAGGTGTTTGTTGCCGTGCTGGGCGCCTCCAGCTACACCTATGCCGAGGCCACCTGGAGCCAGGCGCTGCCCGACTGGATCGCTTCTCACCAGCGCACCTTCCAGCTTCTGGGCGGTGTCCCCGAGCTACTGGTGCCCGACAACCTGAAGAGCGCCGTGACGCGGGCATGTCGCTACGAGAGCCAGCTCAACGCGACCTACGCCGAGATGGCCCAGCACTACCAGGTCGCGGTGCTGCCGGCGCGGCCTTACAAGCCCAAGGACAAGGCCAAGGCGGAAGCCGCGGTGTTGTTGGTGGAGCGCTGGATCCTGGCCCGCCTGCGCCACCACACCTTCTTCACGCTGGCCTCGCTGAATCAGGCCATCCGCGAGCTGCTGGAGGACCTCAACCGCCGCCCCTTCCAGGGCCGCGAGGAGAGCCGGCGCGACCTGTTCGTGGCCATCGACCGGCCAGTGCTGCGCCCGCTGCCGGAGACGCCCTACGAGTACGCCGAGTGGCGCAAGGCCAGGCCCGGCATCGACTACCACCTCGATCTCGACAAACGCTTCTACAGCGTCCCGCACAGCCTGGTCGGCCAGGTGCTGGAAGTACGGCTGACCCACGCCATGGTGGAGGTGTTCCACAAGGGGCACCGAGTGGCGGCGCACCCGCGCCACGCGCCGGGGCGTTTCTCGACCCTGGCCGAGCACATGCCCAAGCGCCACCAGGCGCACCGCGACTGGTCGCCAAGCCGCTTCCTGGCGTGGGCCAAGGGCATCGGCGTCGCCACGCTGGAGATGACCCAGCGGCAGCTGCAGGACCGTCCCCATCCCGAGCATGGCTACCGTGCCTGCCTGGGGCTGCTGCAGCTCAGCCGGCGCTACGGCAAGGACCGCCTGGAGCAGGCCTGCGCGCATGCCTTGGCGATCCCCACCACCCGCTACGCCAGCATCGCCTCGATCCTCAAGCAGGGGCTGGATCAGCAGCCGATGCTGACGCTCCCCGAGGCGCTTGACGACCTGCCGCCCCACACCAACGTGCGCGGTGCCGAGTACTACCACTGACCCGAGGAGACGACCGATGATGACCCAGCCCCTGCTCGACACCCTGCGCCACCTCAAGCTG
>NZ_JAJSPA010000027.1:0-48353 GCF_021282295.1 Halomonas sp. G15
CGCCCTGCTGGCGCTGACCCAACTGACGATCTGCCTGGGCCTGTGGCTGCTGGCGCTCTCCCGAGGCGGGGCGCCCTCGCTGATGGTGGGCAGCGTGCGGCGGCCGTCCCTGGGGCGCTGGCGGCGCCGCGACGCCGCGGGGCTCTCGCGCTGGGTGGACGCCGGCTGGCTGCTGGCCCTGGTCGCGCTGCTGGCCCCGCCGCTGGCGGCCATCGTCATCGCCGGCCTGGGTGGGCTCGCCGAGCTACCCCGGGCGGCGAGCCTGTGGCCGGCGGCGGCGAGGAGCCTGGTCATGGCGCTGGGAGCGGGCCTCGGAGCGCTTGCTCTGGCGCTGGCGCTGCTGGCCGGCAGTCGCTGGCTGCGCCGCCGCGGTCGCGGGGCCCTGGGCCTGGTCATGGAGGGCGGCGGTCAGCTGATCCTGGTGGTACCGGCGCTGGTGCTGGGCACCGGGCTCTTCCTGCTGCTGCGGCCCACCCTGGGCAGCGGCTGGGAGGGCTACGCCCTGGTGGTGCTGGTCAACGCCCTGATGGCGCTGCCCTTCGCCATGCAGGTGCTGCGCGGGGCACTGCCGGGGCTCACCGCCCCCGAGGCGCGCCTGGCAGACCAGCTCGGCGTGCGCGGGGCTGCTCGGCTGCGCTGGCTCACCTGGCCGCGGTTGCGCCGTCCGCTGGCCCTGGCGTTGGCCTACGCCATGACGCTGTCGCTGGGGGACTTCAGCGTCATCGCCCTGTTCGGCAGCCCCTCGGCGCCAACCCTGCCGATGCTGCTCTACCAGCAGCTGGGTGGCTACCGCTGGCAGGGGGCGGCGGCCACCGCCTTGCTGCTGCTGGTGCTGGTGACCCTGACCTTCGCCGTGCTGGGTGGCCTGACCCGCCGTCCACCCCGTCCGCGCTGGAGACCCTGAGATGCTCGACTGTCGCGACCTGACCTTCCACTATGACCGCGCCGACCCCGGCGAGACGCCGGCCTTCTGCTTCACCTTCCGCCTGGCCCCGGGTGAATGCCTCTCGGTGGAGGGCCCCTCGGGCTGCGGCAAGAGCACCCTGCTGGGGCTGCTGGCCGGCTTCCTCGAGCCCGAGGGCGGCATCCTGACCTGGCGGGGGCAGGACCTGCTGGCGCACCCGCCCTGGGAGCGTGGCATCACCACCGTCTTCCAGGAGCACAACCTCTTCGACCACCTGCCGGTGTGGGCCAACCTGGGGCTCGGCCTGGCGCCGGACCTGCGGCTCACCACCGACCAGCGCCGGCGCATCACCGAAGGCCTTGCCGAGGTGGGCCTGGCCGGCCTCGAGGCGCGTCTGCCCAGCGAACTCTCCGGCGGCCAGCGCCAGCGGGTGGCGCTGCTGCGCGCCCTGCTGCGGGCCTCGCCGCTGCTGCTGCTCGACGAGCCCTTCACCGGCCTCGACGAGGCCACCCGCGCGGGCCTGTGGGCCCTGGTGCACCGGCAGAAGGAGCCGGGCGCGGCGGTGATTCTGGTCAGCCACGACCGCGACGACATTGATGCCCTGGCCGATCGCCGCTGTCGGCTGGAGGCGGGACGGCTGGTGCCGCTGCCTGAGCCACTGGCCTGACGGCCGGGCGCGTGACAGAATCGGGGGCTGACCTGGACACCGAGCCGCCGGCACAGGCGGCCGCACGCGAAGAAGAGGACACCATGCCCGAGTATCGTTCCCGCACCACCACCGCCGGTCGCAACATGGCCGGCGCCCGCGCCCTGTGGCGCGCCACCGGCATGAAGGATGACGACTTCCACAAGCCGATCATCGCCGTGGCCAACTCCTTCACCCAGTTCGTGCCGGGGCACGTGCACCTGAAGGACATGGGGCAGCTGGTGGCCCGCGAGATCGAGAAGGCCGGCGGGGTGGCCAAGGAGTTCAACACCATCGCCGTGGACGACGGCATCGCCATGGGCCACGACGGCATGCTCTATTCGCTGCCCAGCCGCGACCTGATCGCCGATAGCGTCGAGTACATGGTCAACGCCCACTGCGCCGACGCGCTGGTGTGCATCTCCAACTGCGACAAGATCACCCCCGGGATGCTCAACGCCGCCATGCGCCTGAACATCCCGGTGATCTTCGTCTCCGGCGGCCCCATGGAGGCGGGCAAGACCAAGCTGCTCGACCACGGCCTCGACCTGGTGGATGCCATGGTGATGGCCGCCGACGACAGCGTCGATGACGAGACCCTCTCCGAGGTGGAGCGCAGCGCCTGCCCCACCTGCGGCTCCTGTTCCGGCATGTTCACCGCCAACTCCATGAACTGCCTGATGGAGGCGCTGGGTCTGGCCCTGCCGGGCAACGGCACCGTGGTGGCCACCCACGCCGACCGCCGCCGCCTGTTCGAGACCGCCGGTCATCGCATCGTCGAGCTGGCCAAGCGGGTCTATGAGGGTGACGAGGCGCACCTGTTGCCGCGTGCCATCGGTTCCAAGGCGGCGTTCAAGAACGCCATGACCCTGGATATCGCCATGGGTGGCTCCACCAACACCATCCTGCACCTGCTGGCCGCCGCCCAGGAGGCCGAGGTCGATTTCACCATGACCGATATCGACCGCCTCTCGCGGGAGGTGCCGCAGCTGTGCAAGGTGGCTCCCAACACCCAGAAGTACCATATCGAGGATGTGCACCGCGCCGGCGGCATCATGGCCATTCTCGGCGAGCTGGATCGCGCCGGCGTGCTCGACACCCGGGTGCCCACCGTCTACGGCGACTCCCTGAAGGCGGCCCTGGACGAATGGGACATCATGCGCAACCCGAGTCCCGAGGTGGTGGAGTTCTACCGCGCTGGCCCCGGTGGCGTGCCCACCCAGGTGGCCTTCTCCCAGAGCGCGCGCTGGCCGAGCCTCGATGGCGACCGTGCCAGCGGTTGCATCCGCGACCTGGACCACGCCTTCTCGACCGAGGGTGGTCTCGCCGTGCTCAAGGGCAACATCGCCGTCGACGGCTGCGTGGTGAAGACCGCCGGGGTGGATGAGTCGATCCTGGTCTTCGAGGGCCCGGCCCATGTGGTGGAGTCCCAGGACCAGGCGGTGGAGCATATCCTCGGTGGCCAGGTGAAGGAGGGCGACGTGGTCGTCATCCGCTACGAGGGACCCAAGGGCGGTCCCGGCATGCAGGAGATGCTCTACCCGACCAGCTACCTGAAGTCCAAGGGGCTGGGCAAGGCCTGCGCGCTGCTGACTGACGGTCGCTTCTCCGGCGGCACCTCCGGGCTCTCCATCGGCCACGCCTCCCCGGAGGCCGCTGCCGGCGGCGCCATCGGCCTGGTCGAGCAGGGCGATATCATCCAGATCGATATCCCCAACCGCGCCATCAACGTCAAGCTCTCCGATGAGGAGCTGGCGGAGCGCCGCGCGGCCATGGAGGCCAGGGGGGCCGATGCCTGGAAGCCCAGTATCCAGCGCGACCGCAAGGTCTCCGCGGCACTCAAGGCCTATGCACTGCTCGCCACCTCGGCCGACAAGGGTGCGGTACGCGATCTGACCAAGCTCGATTGATCCACTCCCCGACGCCCCGGCCCAGGCCGGGGCGTCGGCGTCTCTTTCAAGGAAGGCTGCGATGAAGACCCATACGCTCAGCGTCGGGCTGGTCGGTTACGGCCAGGCGGGCCAGGTGTTCCACGCGCCCCTGATCCAGGCCACCGAGGGCATGGAGCTCGTCGCCGTGGTCAGCGGCGATGCCGAACGGGTCCACGCCGACCTGCCGGAGGTGGAGGTGCTGGCCAAGGCGCCGGCACTGTTCGCGCGTCGCGATATCGACCTGGTGGTCATCGCCACCCCCAACGATACCCACTTCCCGCTGACCAAGGCGGCGCTCGCCGCGGGCAAGCATGTGGTGGTGGACAAACCCTTCACGGTGTCGCTCTCCGAGGCACGCCTGCTGCGCACCCAGGCGGATAACGCCGAGCGTAGCCTGAGTGTCTTCCACAACCGCCGCTGGGACAGCGACTTCCTGACCCTCAAGGGGCTGCTCGAGGCGGGCACCCTGGGGCGGGTGGTGTCGCTGGAGTCACGCCTCGATCGCTTCCGGCCCACGGTGACCGATCGCTGGCTCGAGAACCATCGACCGGGCGGGGGGATCTGGTACGACCTGGGGCCGCACCTGCTCGACCAGGTGGTGCAATTGTTCGGCATGCCGCGGGCGATCCTGCTGGAGCTCGCCACCCTGCGCGACGGCGCCGAGGTGGACGACGATTTCCTCTGCCTGCTGGAGTACGACGGCCCGCGGGTCACCCTCCAGGCGAGCTCTCTGGTGGCCGACCCCACGCCCCGCTTCCGGGTGCACGGGACCCTCGGCAGCTATGTGAAGTTCGGCCAGGATCCCCAGGAGACGCGTCTCAGGGAGAACCTGGCGGTGGTGGCGGGCCTGGGCGATGACCCCGAGCCCGGACGGCTGACCCTGGCCAGTGACGAGAGCGAAACACCGGCGGTGCATGAGCAGCCCAACCGGCCCGGCGACTACCCAGCCTTCTATACCGGGGTGGCCGAGATGCTGCTGCACGATGCGCCACCGCCGGTGCCGCTGGACGGTGCCATGGAGGTGATGGAACTGCTGGAGGCGGGCCTGGACAGCTATCGCCAGGCGCGCTGGGTGCGTCTCAAGGAGGGCAACGGGCTGCTGCGCCAGCGACTGCACCGGCGCTGAGTCCCGCTACCAGCGTAGGGCCGTCTCCGCTTCGCGTTCGAGCAGCTTGTCGCGGGCGATATACAGCGCGGCGATGGCCCGGGCCTCATGGAAGTCCTCCCGGGCGAGCAGGGCGGGCAGCTCGTGGATCGAGTGCGTCTCGACGATCAGTGGCTCGGGTTCGTCACCGGGCAGGCGCTTGGGGTAGAGGTCACTGGCCAGCAGCACCTGCATGCGATGGCGCATGTAGTTGGGCGCCAGCGACAGCTCGACCAGCGGCTGGATGTTGTGGGCGCCGAAGCCACACTCCTCCATCAGTTCACGGTTGGCCGCGGTGATGATGTCCTCGCCGGGGTCCACCAGCCCCTTGGGCAGGGTCAGCACATAGTCCTCGAATCCCGCGGCGTACTCGCGGATCAGCAGCACTTGCTCGGGGTCGGGCATGGCCACGATCATCACCGCGCCGCTGTCGCTGCCGGTCAGGCGCTCGAAGGTGCGCTCTTCGCCGTTGGAGAAGCGCAGGTCCAGTGACTCCACGTGGAACAGGCGGCTCCTGGCCACCGAGCGGCGGTCGAGGATAGCGGGTTTCTGCGGCCAGCTGGGCGAGGTCATGGCGGCTCCGTTTCTGGGGGAGGGATCGCCTGTTACCATATCACCTCCCGCAAGCCACGACCCGGAATCCCCATGATCGACTGGCGCGCCATCGATACCGTCCTGCTGGACATGGACGGCACCCTTCTGGACCTGCATTTCGACAGCCATTTCTGGCTCGAGCACCTGCCGCGCCGCTACGTCGAGCTGCACCAGCTCGATGAGGCCACCCAGGAGGTGGTGCGCTCGAAGGTGCTCCACGAGCAGGGCACCCTCAGCTGGTACAGCCTCGACTACTGGAGCCGCGAGCTCGACGTCGACGTGGTCGCCCTCAAGCGCGAGATCCAGCACCTGATCGGCCTGCGCGGCGACGCCCTGGACTTCCTCAAATGGCTCAAGCAGGCCCACCCGCGGGTGGTGCTGGCCACCAACGCCGACCGCGCCAGCCTCGAGCTCAAACTGCCGCTCACCGGCCTGGAGCAGTATCTGGACGCCATCGTCTCCTCCGCCGACCTCGGCGTGCCCAAGGAGGAGCAGGCGTTCTGGTTCGCGCTGCAGGAGGTGGAGCCCTTCGACCCCGCTCGCACCCTGTTCATCGATGACAACCCGCGGGTGCTGGAGAGCGCTCGGACGTTCGGTATCCGCCATCTGCTGGGCATCAAGCAGCCCGACAGTCGACGGCCCGAGCGTGAGCTGGAGGAGTTCGTCGCCCTGGATACCTTCGCTGCCATCCTGCCCGGCAACGAGCCGCCGCTGGCCCCGGGGGCGGAGAGGAACGGAGGGGAGAATGCCCATGGATAGTGTACGGCTCGACAAGTGGCTATGGGCGGCACGCTTCTTCAAGACCCGCGGCCTGGCCAAGAAGGCCATCGAGGGCGGCAAGGTGCACTACAACGGTGCCCGGGCCAAGACCAGCAAGACCGTGGAGGTGGGGGCCATCATCCGCGTGCCCCAGGGCTGGGATATCCTCGAGGTGGAGGTCATTGCGCTCTCCGACCAGCGCCGCGGCGCCCCAGAGGCCCGCGCCCTCTACCGTGAGACCGAGGAGAGCGTGGCCCGCCGCGAGCGCGAAGCCGAGGCGCGCCGGCTCACCAACCAGGCCATGCAGCATCCCCTCAAGCGTCCCGACAAGAAGCAGCGCCGCGAGATCCAGCGCTTCCAACGCAACCAGGAGTAGGAGCGCAGATCCTGCGCGATTGGCGCCGTCAGGTGCCCCGGTCCTGTTACCGCTGCTTCGCCAGCCAGCGATCCAGGGCGTTGGCGAACTCGCGGCGGTCGCTGTCGGAATAGCCGTTGGGGCCGCCGGTGTGTTCGCCGCTGGCGCGCATGGTCTCCATGCTGCCCTTGAATCAGCCGAATCTGCACCCCGGGTGCAGATGCGTCATCGCTTAGACGTTCTTCGCAAGCCAGCGATCCAGGGCGTTGGCGAACTCGCGGCGGTCGCTGTCGGAATAGCCGTTGGGGCCGCCGGTGTGTTCGCCGCTGGCGCGCATGGTCTCCATGAAGTCCCTCATCTGCACCCTGGCGCGAATGTTGTTGGCGTCCAGGGCTTCGCCGCGGGTGGTCATCACCTTCGCCTGCCGCTCGATGGCCGCCATGGCCAGGGGCAGGTCCGAGGTGATCAGCAGGTCGCCCGGCTGGATGCGCTCGACGATCTCGTTATCGGCGGCATCGAAGCCCTGGCTGACGGCCAGCGCCTTGACCCACGGGGAGCGGGGCAGTGGCACCGTATGGTTGGCCACGAACCAGGCCGCCATGCGGGTACGCTCGGCGGCACGCACGATAATCTCACGGGCCACCTTGGGACAGGCGTCGGCATCGACCCACACGCTAGGCATGACATCTCCTCGATCAGCAGCAACAACAGGGCAGCCGAAAAGGCTGGCCAGGGCGGGTCGACGATGGTAGCATGCGCGCTCCTCGCATGTGTTGACCCCACCATCATGTACGACGCCACCGCCGCCGGTCACCAACCGAGCACAGGATGGGCGCCGCAACGCCAGGCCCAGCGCCATCGCTGAAGGCCGCAAGCGTTCGAATTGTGTAGATGGAGCGCCACCGAGATCCCGCCGTTCTGGCGAGATCGGCGCAAACGGTCGCCACAGGGGTTCGCTGCCATCGTCGATGGCGCTGACCCGATGCCAGGTGCGACCGGCGTCCCCGACTCCGATGTCCCGTGCTGCCACCCCTCGAGGGCACAGCGCGCCTGACCGTTATTGCTGCGTCAGGGACGCCAATGAATTTACGCCGGTGATCCCGGCCTACCAAGGTGTGATTGATGACCTCTTCTTCTGTCGCTTCGCCGAGCTTCGGCGATCTCGCTCTGCTGCCTGCCGTTCTCTCTGCTGTCGAGTCTCTGGGTTACCAGACCCCCTCGCCGATCCAGGTCGAGACCATTCCGGCACTGCTGGAAGGGCGCGACATGCTGGGCCAGGCCCAGACCGGCACCGGCAAGACCGCGGCCTTCGCGCTGCCGCTGCTCTCGCGTCTCGAGCTGACCCGTCGCGAGCCCCAGGTGCTGGTGATGGCCCCGACCCGTGAGCTGGCGCAGCAGGTTGCCGTCTCCTTCACCCGCTACGGTCAGAACCTCAAGGGCCTGGAAGTGGCCACCCTGTGTGGCGGCCAGGAGTATCGTGAGCAGCTGGGCGCGCTGAAGCGCGGTGCCCAGGTGGTGGTGGGTACCCCGGGCCGGATCATTGATCACCTGGATCGCGGCAGCCTCAAGCTCGACGGCCTCTCCGCCCTGGTGCTGGACGAAGCCGACGAGATGCTGCGCATGGGCTTCATCGACGACGTCAAGCGTGTGGTCGCCGACACCCCCAAGGCGGCCCAGCGGGTGTTCTTCTCCGCTACCCTGCCTGCCGAGATCGAGCGCATCGTCAATCGCTACCTGGTGGACCCGGTGAAGGTGGCCATCGAGTCCCGCACCACCACCGGCGAGAACATCGAGCAGCGCCTGGTGCGCGTCGATGGTGGCGCCAAGCTGGAAGCGCTGGCCCGCATCCTCGAGGTGGAGCCGGTGGACGGTGCCATCGTCTTCGTGCGTACCCGTGCGGCCTGTACCACTCTGATGGAGCAGCTCTCCGCCCGCGGTCTCAACGTGGCCAGCCTCTCCGGTGACCTCGACCAGAGCCTGCGCGAGCGCACCATCCAGCGCCTCAAGCGCGGCAAGGTTGACGTGCTGATCGCCACCGACGTGGCCGCCCGCGGGCTCGACGTGCCGCGTATCACCCACGTCTTCAACTACGACCTGCCCCAGGACTCCGAGGCCTACACCCACCGCATCGGTCGTACCGGCCGTGCCGGACGTACCGGTATCTCGATCACCTTCGTGGGCTTCCGCGAAGGTCGCAAGGCGGGCTGGATCGAGCAGGCCACCGGCCAGAAGATGAGCGAGATGGAGGTGCCCGACGAGGCGGCCATCCGCGCCCATCGCGACGAGGCCTTCCACCAGAAGGTGATCGCCGCCCTGACCGCCGGTGCCGAAGAGCAGCAGGCCCTGGTCGAGCGCCTGATCGGCGAGGGCTATGACCCCGTCGAGCTGGCCTGTGCCTTCGCCCGCCTGGCGCGTGCCGACGAGGCGCCCATCGGTCGCCTGCAGGCACCGCGCAAGGAGCGCAACGATCGCGCCCCGCGTGACGGCAAGCCGGCGCGCCGCGAGCGTGGTCCCAGCGAGGGCATGACTCGCTATCGCGTCTCCGTGGGCCACAAGGACGGCGTCAAGCCCGGCCAGCTGGTCGGCGCCCTGGCCAACGAGGGCGGCATCGAAGGGGCCCGCATCGGGCGCATCGATATCCGCAACGCCTTCTCGGTGGTCGAGCTGCCCAACTCGCTGCCCGCCAGCATCCTGGCCAAGATGGCCCGCGCCCGCGTCGCCGGCCGTCCGCTGGAGATCAGCGAGGACCGTGGCGCCCCCGAGCGTGCCCCGCGTCGTCGCAGCGATGACGGCGAGTCACCGATTCGTCGCCAGTCGCGCGCGTAACGCCCCGGATGCCGCCCTCGGGCGGCACCCCACCCAACGACAGGTCGGAGCCTCGCTCCGGCCTGTCGTCGTTGGTAACTACGCCATCTCGCCTGGAAGGAGGACTCCCCGATGTGGAAGCGGCTGCCGTTTCGCCTGCGCGGCTACCTGATCACCATGAGCGGCGTGCTGCTGCTCTCGCCGGATGCCTTGCTGGTCAAGGACACCTCGGTGGACGTGGCCACCTTCATGTTCTGGCGCGGGCTGATGCTGGGCCTGGTGCTGCTGCTGATCGCCGCCGCACGCTACCGCCAGCGTCTGGGTCAGGCGATCCTCGACTGCGGCCCGGCGGCGCTCTGGTGTCCGCTGGCGTTCGCCGCCAGTGCCTGGGCCTTCGTGGGGGCAACCCGCCTGACCTCGGCAGGCAACGTGCTGGTGATGCTCAACCTGGCGCCGCTGGTGGCCGGGCTGATCGGCATGCTGTTCTTCGGCCAGCGACTGCGCCGCCAGACCTGGGTGGTGATCGGCGTATGCATCGTCGGGGCCAGCCTGATGGCCGCCGGCGAAGTGGGGCAGGGCAGCCTGCTGGGGCTGGGGGTGGCGCTGATCATCCCGGTCTCCATTGCGGTCAATACCAGCGTGGCCAGTTCCCGGCCTGGTACCGGCAAGCGCGGCCTGGATACCACCGTGGTACTGCCGCTGGGTTGCCTGGCGATGCTGCTGCCCGCGGCCCTCATGGGAGGTGCCCAGCTGCCGGGGGGCGAGGATATGCAGCGCCTGTTGCTGATGGGGCTGCTGCTGCCGCTGGCCTACTTCCTGATCCAGACCGGGGCACGCTATCTGCCGGGCGCCGAGGTGAGTCTGGTGATGTTGCTGGAGACCCTGGTGGGCACGCTGCTGGTGTGGTGGTGGGTCGGCGAGGTGCCGGCACCGCTGGCCTTCGTGGGGGGCGGCATGATCGTCGCCGCCATGCTGGCAAGCTCGCTGCGTGACCTCGCTCGCCAGCGGCGCAAGGCCGCCGAAGGCGCGCCGGATGCCAGGCGGCTGCGTGATGAGGCCGCCGAGGCGAGCATTGCACGTGGCGAGCCCGCCCCGCCGGTGGGCGAGCGCCACTGACCCCTAGGAGGCTGGCGCCACCGCCTGGGCGAAACGCACCAGCAGCGAGCGCGCCTCGGGCGTGTCGATGACGCGGCGCATCAGAGCGTGGGCGTCCTGCCCCTGGTCGCGCAGCTTGTCGACCTGGCGGGCCAGGTAGGCGCGCATCACTTCGGGGGTGAACTCGGGGTGGAACTGCACGCTCCACTGGCGCGGGCCGTAGCGCAGGGCCTGGTGGGCATCGTGGTCGTTGCGCGCCAGCACCACCGCGCCGCTGGGTGCCTTGAGCACCGACTGGGCGTGGGTGAGCTGGGCGGAAAAGTGGCGGGGCAGGGTGCCCAGCAACGGGTCCTCGCGGCCCGAGTCGGTGAGTGACACCCCGTGGGTGCCGGACTCGCGCCCCGCCGGATGGTAGCCGCTCTCGCCACCGAAGGCTGCCGCCATCAGCTGGTGGCCGTAGCACACCCCGAGCATCGCCAGGTTGCGCTCCCGGGCCGCGACCAGCCAGGGCTTGAGTGCCTCGCTCCAGGGCTCCGCGTCGCTGACCATGGCGTGGGAACCGGTGACGATGAGGCCGTCGACTTCCGCCAGGTCGGGAAGCGGCTCGTGGCGGGCGTCGAACACCTCGGCCACGAAGCCGGCCTCCGCCAGTGCCTGCCGGAACAGCGCCTCGAAGTCGCCGTATTGCTCGATCACTTCGGGGAAGGCATCGCCGGTCTTGACGATCAGCAGTCGGGGCATGGGAACTCCTGGCGTGGGATGACGGCTCCGTATTCTACTTTCGTTGCAGGCGCTCGCCCAGTGCCGCCATGAAGCGCACTGCGGCCTCGAGCTGCTCCTGCTCGATGTACTCGTCCGGCTGGTGAGCCTGACTGATGCTGCCTGGGCCACAGATCACCGTGGGTAGCCCCTGGCGCTGGAACTGGCCGGCCTCGGTGGCGTAGGCCACCGCGCCGGCGGGGCGCTCGCCGAGCAGGGCGTTGCACAGCGCCAGCACCTCGGCATTGTTGTCGTCGGCCAGTGCCGGCACCGTCTGGTTGAGCGCCTGGGTAACGATGCTCGCCTCCGGCGCGCGGCTCCGCATCTCCGCCTCGAGCTCGGCGGCGCGGGCCTCGACCCGGCCGATCAGGTCCTCGAAGCGGTCCGAGGGCAGGTGGCGAATCTCCCACTCGAAGGTGCACTCCCGGGCCATGATGTTGATCGCCGTGCCGCCGCTGATCTTGCCCACGTGCAGGCTCGAGTGCACCACATTGAAGGCCTCGTCGACCCGCCCTTCGGCGCGCAGCTCGGCCATCACCTCCTCGATATAGGTGACCAGCCGCGCCGCCACGTGGATCGCCGAGACCCCCTGGTTGACCTGACTGGAGTGGCTGGCGCGGCCGGTGACCGTGGTACGCAGGTTGGTGGCCCCCTTGTGGGCCACCACCGGGTGCATCAGGGTCGGCTCGCCGACGATGACCGCCGCCGGCAGCGGATGCTCGGCCATCAGCTTCTCGATCATGCGCGGCGCGCCGATGCAGCCCACCTCCTCGTCGTAGGAGAGCGCCAGCCAGATCGGCGTCTCGAGCTCCATGCTCACCCAGCGCGGCACCTCGGCCAGGGCGCAGGCGATGAAGCCCTTCATGTCGCAGGTGCCGCGGGCATACAGGCGACCATCCCCCTTGTCGGTCAGGGTGAAGGGATCGGTGGCCCAGGGCTGGCCCTCCACCGGCACCACGTCAGTATGGCCCGAGAGCACCACGCCACCGGCCACGTCCGGACCGATGCGCGCCAGCAGGTTGGCCTTGCGACCGTCGTCGCTTTCCACCCGCCAGTGCACCACGTCGTGTTTGTCGAGCCAGGCTTCGACCCACTCGATCAGGGCCAGGTTGGAATCTCGCGAGACGGTGGGAAAGCCCACCAGGCGGTCGAGCATCTCGGCGGCGGTCATGCTGCACTCCTGAACTGAGGAAGAGAGTCGCAGCAGACTACCACGCCGGCGGGGCGGGCCGAAGGCGGGGCAGGGTGCGTGGGTGATAGCGCCAGGCTATCTGGTCGATCCTCTCTCTGGTTTGGCGCTGGCCGTTAACAGGCTTATGGTGTGTCGCATCTTCATTCAGTGAAATACCCTTTGCCTCAGGAGGCGATCCATGACCGATACATCCCTGCGCAACCCCGGGTTGTTCACGCCGCTGCAGATCGGCAGCCTGACCCTGCCCAACCGGGTGATCATGGCGCCGCTGACCCGCTCGCGCACGCCGGACAGCGTGCCGGGCAAGCTGCAGCAGGCCTACTATGGCCAACGAGCCGGTGCGGGCCTGATCATCAGTGAGGCCACCAACATCTCGCCCACGGCGCGGGGCTATGTCTACACCCCGGGCATCTGGACCGACGCTCAGGAAGCCGGCTGGCGTGACGTGGTCGAGGCCGTGCACGCCAAGGGCGGGCGCATCGCCCTGCAGCTGTGGCACGTCGGCCGCGTCTCCCACGAGATGGTCCAGCCCGACGGCCAGCCGCCCGTGGCCCCCAGCGCCCTGAAAGGTGAGGGCGCGGAGTGCTTCGTCGAGTTCGAGGACGGCACGGCGGGGCCGCACCCCACCAGCACCCCGCGGGCGCTTGAGACCGACGAGATCCCCGGCATCGTCGAGGACTACCGTCAGGCCGCCGTGCGCGCCAAGCGCGCCGGCTTCGACATGGTCGAGGTCCACGCCGCCAACGCCTACCTGCTCAACCAGTTCCTGGCTACCGGCACCAACCAGCGCACCGACCAGTACGGCGGTTCGCTGGAGAATCGGGCTCGCTTCCCGCTGCAGGTGGTCGATGCGGTGGCCGAGGTGTTCGGCCCCGAGCGCGTCGGCATCCGCCTGACGCCGTTCCTCGAGCTGTTCGGCCTTACCGACGAGGAGCCTGAGGAAATGGCTCACTACCTGGCCGATGAGCTCAATCGTCGCGGCCTGGCCTATCTCCACTTCAACGAGCCCGGCTTCGCGGGTGCCGACATCACCTACCCGGAGGGCTTCCGCGAGCAGATGCGCGAGCGCTTCAAGGGCGGGCTGATCTACTGCGGCGGCTATGACGCCGAACGCGCCCAGGCGCGCCTCGACGAGAACAGCGCCGACGCCATCGCTTTCGGCCGCCCCTTCATCGCCAACCCCGACCTGCCCGAGCGCTTCCGGCTGGGCGCCGCGCTCAACGAGCCCGACCACGCCACCTTCTACGGCGGCGCCGAGGCGGGCTACACCGATTACCCCTTCCTCGACAACGGCTACGACCGCCTCGGCTGACCCAACGCCAGCCAGCCGCTTAACGCCACAAGCCCGGCCATCGAGCCGGGCTTGTGGCGTGATGGGAGAGGCCTTCGGCGATATGTCCAAGGCGTCGAAAGGTCGTCGGGACATGTTCACGAAACGCAATTTTTTCGACATGTCTGCCGATATGTCGATGGCATCGACATGACGACCAGCGTGAAGCGCCAGGAAGTTAAAATAGCGATGCCGGTTATTTTAATTTCGGCCCGAAATTAAAATAAGGTCATCGCACCTTGGCATGAAGCAGCCTTGTAGGAGGCCGGCTCTGCCGGGCGATTGGCGCCGCCAGGCGCCCCGGCGTAGCATTACTCCCACGATTCTCATCGCAAGGACCCGCGGACCCCCATGTTCGAGCAGACCTTCAAGAACATCGACGATGTGCTGTGGAAAGAGGCCGGTTGCGCCACCGAGCTGGACTACACCGAGCAGACCTCCTGGCTGCTGTTCCTCAAGTACCTGGACGATCTGGAGCAGAGCCGCGCCATCAACGCCACCCTGGCCGGCAAGTCCTTCGACTTCATCATCGACACGCCCTACCAGTGGTCCACCTGGGCCGCACCCCGCGATCGCAACGGCAACCTGGATCGCGACCGCGCCCTGACCGGCGACGACCTGCTGGACTTCGTCAATCGCGAACTCTTCCCCTACCTGCAGGGCTTTCGCGAGCGCGCCAGCGGGCCGGACACCATCGAGTACAAGATCGGCGAGATCTTCGGCGAGGTGCGCAACAAGTTCCAGAGCGGCTATAGCCTGCGCGACGCCCTGGAACTGGTGGACAGCCTGCAGTTCCGCTCCCAGGCCGAGAAGCACGAGCTCTCGCACCTCTATGAGGCCAAGATCAAGAACATGGGCAACGCCGGGCGCAACGGCGGCGAGTACTACACCCCGCGCCCGCTGATCCGCGCCATGATCCGGGTGATCGACCCCCGGATCGGCGAGCGCCTCTATGACGGCGCGGCGGGGTCGGCTGGCTTCCTCTGCGAGGCCCACGACTACCTGCGCTATGGCTTTGGCAGCGACGAACCGCGCCGGCTCACCACCGAGCAGCTCGATACACTCCAGAACCACACCTTCTTTGGCAAGGAGAAGAAGAGCCTGCCGTACGTCATCGGCATCATGAACATGATCCTGCATGGCATCGAGGCGCCCAATCTGGTGCACACCAACACCCTGACCGAGAACCTCGCCGACCTGCAGGAGAAGGACCGATTCGACGTGATCCTCGCCAACCCGCCCTTTGGCGGCAAGGAGCGCAAGGAGGTCCAGCAGAACTTCCCGATCAAGACCGGCGAGACGGCCTTCCTCTTCCTGCAGCACTTCATCAAGCGGCTGAAGGCCGGCGGCCGCGCGGCGGTGGTGATCAAGAACACCTTCCTCTCCAACGCCGACAACGCCTCCAGAGCGCTGCGCCAGGAACTGCTGGAGAGCTGCAACCTGCACACAGTACTCGACTGTCCCGGTGGCACCTTCCTCGGCGCCGGCGTGAAGACGGTAGTGCTGTTCTTCGAGAAGGGCGCCCCCACCCGCGATATCTGGTACTACCAGCTCGACCCCGGCCGCAGCCTGGGCAAGACCAATCCGCTCAATGACGACGACCTGGCCGAGTTCATTCAGCTGCAGGCGACCTTCGCCGACTCCGACAATTCGTGGAAGGTCAGCGTCAACGACCTGGACCGCGAGACCTTCGATCTTTCGGTGAAGAACCCCAACAGGGCCGAGGAAGCCCCGCTGCGCGACCCCGAGGTGATCATCAACGAGATCGAGACGCTGGACCGCGAGGCCGAGGAGATCCTGGAAGGGATTCGGGGGATGTTATGAGGGAAGGGTGGAAGAGCGCGAAGCTAGGTGAAGTCAGTGAGATGATCAAGCGGGGCATTGCCCCCAAGTACATTGATGCGGGTGGCGTCTGCGTCATCAACCAGAAATGTATTCGAGATCATTCCATAAATTACGATCTTGCGCGCCGGCATAATGTTGAGGTCAAGAAGGTTCCGCAGGAACGCTTCATCCAGCTTGGCGATGTGCTGGTGAACTCGACTGGTACAGGGACTTTAGGGCGAGTTGCTCAAGTTCGAAGAGATCCGGATGAGCCAGCTACTGTTGATACCCATGTGACAATCGTTAGGCCCGTTGACGGAGTTTTCTATCACGATTTCTTCGGCTACATGCTGATCAAGATAGAAGATGAAATAATTAATAGCGGTGAAGGGGCGAGTGGTCAGACGGAGCTTCCAAGGCAGAAGTTGGAAAACCAGTTCTTCGTCTCGTTTCCTGAGTCGATAGAAGAACAAAAGCGCATCGTTGCCATTCTTGATGAGGCCTTCGAGGGAATCGATACGGTCGTTGCCAATACCGAAAATAATCTCGCCAATGTGCGTGAGCTTTTCGATGGCTATTTGTCCGCTGTCTTCGCCCAGCGCGGTGACGGCTGGGTTGACCAGCCATTGAAAGATGTATGCGTTGACTATGGTCGGGGAAAGTCAAAGCACAGGCCTCGTAACGACCCCATGTTATATGGCGGGGATTACCCCTTCATTCAGACTGGTGATGTTCGGAAATCTAATCATGTCATCAAGAAATATTCAGCGACCTATAACGAAGCCGGTCTCGCGCAAAGCAAGCTATGGCTGGAAGGGACGATATGCATAACGATTGCGGCTAATATCGCGGAAACCGGGATCTTGGGTTTCGATGCCTGTTTCCCTGATAGCATCATTGGCCTGGTGGTTGACGAGAAAAAGGCATCTAAAGAGTACGTTGAGTACCTCCTTCAGTCAGTCAAGACGGTGCTGAAGGCTAAGGGGAAGGGCAGTGCGCAGGACAATATCAATCTTGGCACCTTCGAGAAAGAGAAGTTTCCTTTCCCACCGCTGGTCAAGCAGGTGGAGATAGCGGCGAACCTGCATGAACTGTCATCGGCAGTAAGCAGTATCGAAGCCATCTACCAGCAGAAGCTCACCGCCCTCGCCGAGCTAAAGCAGTCCCTGCTGCAGAAGGCCTTCTCCGGCGAGTTGACGGCCAAGAAGGCCGAGGCGGCGGTGGAGGAGGAGACGGCATGAGTACCGATAACCAGACCCCCATCATCATCTACCAGGAAGCCGATCAGGCGGTCGATATATATGGGGAAAGCAATGTGCAAAAATTGCACATACTGAAGGCTATCTGCCAGTCCATCAGGATATTCTGACGAGACAAAATGCAACTGTTTCCATTTTGGAAGCAGTTCGCTTTGGGTGCTGCCTGGTCAGGTTCCTAACCAGCTGCTGCAAAAAATGCAACAGCTGGTGCCCTGTGTGTTATGGCACTGTTCCAGCATGATGAACCATCCGGAGATTCCGGATGGTTACGGCGTAGGCGAGCCATATCCCGATGAACTGCCGAGGAATCCTCGGCTGTTCATCAGCCGCCTCGCTACCGGCCGGGCAACTTGTAAGGATTTCTGATGAGTTGCCCATGGTTGGACAAGCCGCCGCCGAATCGAGATAGTGAGCCGAAGGGTACTCAAGGACGCAGGGAACGCACCACAGGGAAGCCGCTCATGAACGAAGCCGACACTCGCGCCGAGCTGATCGACCCCGCCCTGAAGGAGGCAGGATGGGGCGTGGTGGCGGGCAGCCGGGTACGGCGCGAGGTCATCACCCTGGGGCGGCTCCAGGTCGCCGGGCAGCGCACCCGTGGTGACATCGCCGACTATGTGCTCTTCTACCAGGGCCAGAAGCTGGCGGTGATCGAGGCCAAGAAGCGCGACCTTCCTGTCACCGAGGGCCTGGCCCAGGCCAAGCGCTACGCCGAACGGCTGCAGGCCCGTTTCGCCTATGCCACCAACGGGGTGGGGCTCTACCGGGTCGACATGCACACCGGCGAGGAAGGCCCGGTGGTCGGCTACCCTTCGCCCCAGGCGCTGTGGGCCGAGACCTTCCCCGAGCCCAACTCCTGGCGCGAGCGCTTCGGCGAGGTGCCCTTCCACGACAATGGCGGCCAGTGGCAGGCGCGCTACTACCAGCACAACGCCATCAACCAGGCGCTGGAAGCGATCGCCGCCGGTCGCCAGCGCGTGCTGCTGACGCTCGCCACCGGCACCGGTAAGACCGCCATCGCCTTCCAGCTCGCCTGGAAGCTGTTCCATAGCCGCTGGAACCTGGCTGCCTGGCAGGGCGACGAGGCGACCCGGCGCCGGCCGCGCATCCTCTTCCTGGCCGACCGCAACATCCTCGCCGACCAGGCCTACAACAGCTTCTCGGCCTTCCCCGAGGATGCCCTGGTGCGCATCGCCCCCGATGCGATCCGCAAGCAGGGGCGGGTGCCCAAGAACGGCAACCTCTTCTTCACCATCTTCCAGACCTTCATGAGCGGCCGCGATGCAGAAGGCAACCCGGCGCCCAGCTTCGGCGACTACCCGCCGGACTTCTTCGACCTGATCATCATCGATGAATGCCACCGCGGCGGCGCCAACGACGAGAGCAGCTGGCGCGCCATCCTCGAGTACTTCTCGCCGGCGGTGCAGCTCGGCCTGACCGCCACCCCCAAGCGCACCACCAACACCGACACCTACGCCTACTTCGGCGAGCCGGCCTACGTCTACTCGCTGAAGGAGGGCATCAACGATGGCTTCCTGACGCCGTTCAAGGTGCGCCAGATCGCCACCACCCTGGACGACTACGTCTACACCCCGGATGACGAGGTGGTACAGGGCGAGGTGGAGCAGGGCAGGCGCTATACCGAAGCCGACTTCAACCGCCTCATCAGGATCAAGGAGCGCGAGAAGTATCGGGTGCAGGTGTTCATGGAGATGATCGACCCGCGCGAGAAGACGCTGGTGTTCTGCGCCAACCAGGAACACGCCCTGGCGGTGCGCGACCTGATCAACCAGGCCAAGACGCACCCCGACCCCAACTACTGCGTGCGGGTGACGGCCGATGACGGGGCCGAGGGCGAGCGCTTCCTGCGCCGCTTCCAGGACAACGAGAAGACCATTCCCACCATCCTGACCACCTCGCAGAAGCTCTCCACCGGTGTGGACGCGCGCAACATCCGCAATATCGTGCTGATGCGCCCGGTGAACTCGATGATCGAGTTCAAGCAGATCATCGGCCGCGGCACGCGCCTGTTCGACGGCAAGGACCACTTCACCATCCTCGACTTCGTGCGCGCCTACGAGCACTTCAACGACCCCGAGTGGGACGGCGAGCCCATGGCGCCCGAACCCTGTGGCCGCTGCGGCGAGAGCCCCTGCACCTGCGTGGTCAGCCCGCCGGAGCCATGCGAGGCCTGCGGCAACCGCCCCTGCACCTGCGAGAAGGAACCGCCGGAGCCTTGCCCGGTGTGTGGCGAGTCGCCCTGCCAGTGCGACGGCGGGGGCGGCAGGCGCGTGGTGGAGATCGAGTTGGCGCCGGGCAAGTACCGGCAGCTGCAGCACATGAGCGCGACCAGCTTCTGGAGCCCGGATGGCACGCCGATCAGCGCTGCCGATTTCATCCGTCGCCTCTACGGCGACCTGCCGGCCCTGTTTCAGGACGAGGACACCCTTCGCGAGCTGTGGAGCCAACCTGACACTCGCCAGGGGCTGCTGGATCGCCTGGCCGAGAAGGGCTACGGCAGCGAGCAGTTGCGCGATATCGCACGCCTGGTGGATGCCGAGAACAGCGACCTCTTCGACGTGCTGGCCTACATCGCCTTCGCGCTGCCACCGATTAGCCGCGAGGAGCGGGTCGCCAGCCACCGAAGCCAGCTGTTTGCGGAGTATGACTACCGCCAGCGTGAGTTCCTGAGCTTTATCCTGGATCACTACGTCGAAAGCGGCGTTGGTGTGCTCGCTCAGGAGCGGCTGCCGAACCTGATCCAGCTGAAGTACCAGACACCCACCGACGCCATCGCCGAGCTAGGCAGCGTCGAGAATATCCGTGACGTCTTTATCGGGTTCCAGGCGAGGTTGTATGAGTAGTTCGCCTTGTCGTTATCCAGTAATTAATATCCTTTTCGTAGTCGATAAGGTTTTCGACGTTTTATTTTAGAGAGATTTTTTAGGAGGTGTTATGGAGTACACCAAGGGGCAGCGGGTCAGGCATCCAAAGATGGAAGGCTGGGGTGTTGGGGAAGTCCTTGAGGATTCAAGGAATGGCGTTGCGCGTATTTTTTTTGTGGGTGCTGGCGAGAAGTCACTACGCTTGGATTATGTGGCGCCTGTGCTGGTCACTGGTGATGAAGCAAGCCATGAGCTGCTGGATAATCTAAGGATTAAAAGCTCCAAAACGCTTGAGAAATACAAGAGCCTTCCTGATTCAATCGAGACGTTTCTTTCTCAGTTTCCTGGCGGATTCTATGGTGAAAAATTTTATGATGAGGAGCGAGGTTACAAGGAAAAGGCCAGTGCGTTGGCAAGAGAGACTCTGTCTGAAGGTGCTTTGAATCCGGGCATTCAACAAGAGGATTATGCTGAGTTATGCCGTAGCGCCATGAGGGTTATAGCAGCGACAAACCTCGTGTTCCCGAATGAGAAGATGGCGCTGAAGGATGGTCTTCAATCTCGGGCCAATCAGCAGCTATTTGTCGAGCGCCTCTATGCACTGCTCTATGGCGAGGAAGGCCTTTCATCACGCTTCGAGGCATTCTGCCGCTGTCTCGAAACCCTAGGTGCAGCGAAGTGGACAACAGCCACCTATTTCCCTTTCCTGGTACATTCCGAAACCAGCATGTTCATCAAGCCGACGATCACCCAACATGCTGCAGAGATATGCCGCTTCGAGATCAACTACCAACCACAGCTAAACTGGCTGACCTACAAGTCGGTATTGGACTTCTCTAACACCATCAAGGTCGAGATTGCTGAGCTGGAGCCAAGGGACATGATTGACGTCCAGTCATTCATGTGGTGCATTTCACCGCATTGAGAGGTGTTTATGAGCAACCAAGAAGAAATTGACAACATCATCCTACGGTACAGTGAAGAGAGCATCCTTTTTCGCTCTTCTTCCCTCGTCGGGGGAGGCATGGATCCTCTCTTTCCAAGGCTCGAACGTGCTGTTATGAACCAGTTGGATCATGGCTCTGCAACTCTGTCACGCTATGGTATCTGGGCTAATACGGTACGGGACAATATTGCAATGGCGTTGGAGCTCCTTGAGAAGGAGGGTGAGAAAGAGGAGGTCAAGCGCCTTCTATATCGAGCGGCAAATTCACTTTCTGCCTTTTCAGAGATTCAAGCCGTGATCGACGCGTCGCTCATGCATCGTGAATGACAGGCCTCCCATGATCGATCACGACAGGCTGAAGTCGCTGGTGCAACAGCTCTATGCGACGGTGTCGGAACTGGAGGCCATGTTCCCCGGACGACATTTCACTCCCGATGGGCATATGGTTGGCAGCCTTGGTGAGTGCCTGGTTGCCGATGCCTATGGCCTGGAACTGCTGACGGCATCCAACAAGGGCTTCGATGCTCTGTCACCTTCGGGCCTGGAAGTGGAAATCAAGGCAACCCAGTCTCGAAGCGTGGCGTTTCGGAGCCAGCCGGCGCATGCCATTGTCATCAGAATCCTGAATGACGGCAGCTTTGAGGAGGTCTTCAATGGCCCGGGGCGTATCGTCTGGGAGCAGTTTTCAGGCAAACGTCGTCCCAGCAATGGACAGTTTCAGATCTCCATCAGGCGACTGGGTCAACTTAACCAGACAGTGGCAGAGGATGATCGGTTACCAGCTGTCACGTGATTATTTTCCTTCATAAGGATGTGAGTCATGCCACTACAAAACCGGGTCGATCCGTCTGGTCAGATCTTGTCATCTCCGGCTCGTGGCACCCTGATGGGAAACCGCGGCACCCTTCATGATGCCGAGAAGAAGGTGGTCAAGACCCACTCCGTCCAGCGCTGGATCATCTGTGTCCTTAAGTTCAAGGGGCGACGCCGGGAGTTGATGACCCCCGGCAAATACACGGAGCTGTTCTTCCTTGACGAGGCGTCGGCGCTTGCAGCGGGCCATCGACCTTGCCAGGAGTGCCAGCGAGAGCGGGCCCTCGAGTTCAAGCGGTATTGGGCGCTGGCCAATCGACCTGAAGATCCGGATGGTGTGCTTATGCCCGAGATGGATCGGCAGCTGCACCATGAGCGGATAGCTCGGCGGCGCAAGGTGACCTGGCAAAGCTCCGTTGAAGCACTGCCGGATGGTGCCTTCTTCGAGCATGATGGTCAGGCGTATCTCGTCTGGGAAGGCAACCACTGGCGCTGGAGCTTCGAGGGCTACCATCAGTCAGAGCCTTGCGGTTCAAGGACCGTGGTGAATGTGCTGACGCCGAAGTCTACCGTGAGGGCGTTGCAGGCTGGCTTCGGACCGAGCGTTCATCGTTCTATCACCTTTCCTTCAACCTGAACGTCAGAGCTGCCTTCGATTTCGATAGAGGAGTGCTCCATGCTCAACCGCTCCGCCCTGCTGCTGCGCTACAAGGCTCCGGCCGTGCAGTGGATCAACGACGCCAATCCCTCGCCGGGTGGCAGCAGCGTTACCCTGGCAGAGGTCAACAGCGACCTGACCGTCTACCTGATCAGCGACGAGGTGGCGGAGTCGCCGGAGGAGGTCAGACGGTGGGTCAAGGCCAACTGGCGCCTCCTGTTCGAATCCGAGCTGGAGGGCTGGTACACCGACCCCACGCTATGGCCGAAGCTCACCCTGAAGCGCTTTGACGAGTGGTTCGATGTCGAGTGCCACAGTACGATCGTCGATTCACTGGGCACGTCCATCGAGGACGATGAGGCGGAGGACTGACCGGGAGCCACCATGAAGCCCTTCTCCATCCTGCTGATCCGCCTGCTGGGTCTCTATCTCTTCCTGAAGACCCTGTTCTCGGTGCTGCCGGCGCTGCTGGGCCCGAATGTCGGGGAGTTCTGGTCAGCCGAGCTACTGCCGGTGCTGATCTCCACGGTGGCGGTACCCATGGTGGGCGGCGTATTGCTGTGGTGCTTCGCCGGCCGGCTGGCGGAGAGGCTGCATGGCGGCGTCGAGGCCGACGCCGGTGCTCGCATCGCGGACGAGGCCCTGGTGCGTGCCGGCACCTTCCTGATCGGTGTGTACCTGGTGATGCGCCACGTCGGCATGCTGGTGGCGGCCTACACGGGCGCGGGTGCCGTGGCCTATGACGCCCTGGTCGTGGTGGTGCTGGGCCTCGGCATGATGCTGGGCAATGGTGGCATAGCCGTGCTCTACCGCCGGATCAAGTATCTGGGAGTTGATCGGTAGGGAGGAGGCGAGGTGACGCCCGCCTACCGGCCCTCTTCGCCGAAGGTGTGCACCTCTCGGAACCAGTCGTCGACCTGCTTCTGGCTCATCCCCTCCACGCCACCGATCAGCGTCTCGCGTATCGGTGACAGGCCGACGAAGCCGAGGATGTTGCGTTCCAGCGACTTGAGGCTGTGGGCCCGATAGAGGTGGCGGTAGATGGCCGCCGGCATGCCCATGGTCACGATGACCCGTGCCGAGCGCCCCTTCAGCCCCTTCTTGCCCAGGGGGTTGCCCTCCTCGTACTCGAAGGCGAAGCCCGGGCGCAGCACCTGCTCCAGAAAGCCCTTGACCATGGCCGGCATGTCACCAAGCCACAGCGGGAAGATAAGCACCAGATGCTGGCACCAGCCGATGGCCTGCTGGGCCTCGGCCAGGCTGTCGGGGAGGGGCGAGTGCTCCCACTCCTTCTGGCTGCGAATCAGGGGAAACTCGAGGCTGGCCAGGTCGATCTGGCGGATCTCGTGGCCCTTCTGCTCCGCGCCAGCGCGGTAGTGGTCGGCCAGGGCGTGGCAGAGGTGAGTTTCGCTCTGGTCGGGGTGACCCTGCAGGATCAGGATGCGCTGGTGCATGACGACGACCTCTCGGTGAGGCAGGGGGCCTGACCCTCAGTGTAGTCGTCAGGTCGGCAATCACCTTGACGGGTATCAAGGCATGGGCAGAGCGGGCACTGTGGCCTATCCGCTGGCTGCCGGGTGAATCAGATGCCGGTAATCAGGAAGTCGATAGCAGTCATGATCCGGTCGCGATAGCCGCCAAGGTCATGAACCGCTTTACCGAGTCGCTTCCTTTCGATACCGGCGAGCTCCTGTGTCATGAGGATAAAGGGCTGGCCATCGATCTCGATGATGGGGTTCAAATGGGTCATTCGCATGCTTTCGGCTTGAGCCGCAGGGCTGAGTGGCACGACTACCGTTGTGCGCAGTTCGTCGAGCAGGTCGCTCTGGATATCAAGCAGGTAGGGATAGCGATGCCGCGAGGCTGGATTCCGGTTTTCGTAGGCGTTGAATTGGGCCATCAGAACTGCCGTTCGCCATCGCCGAAGGTGCCGTGATCTTCCACGGTCCGATTGTAGGCTTGGATGGCCGTGGCATTTTCCCGCCTCCACTGTTCCTGCTGCTCGGTACGCACCGTTTCTGTCAGCGCCCTCTCGAAGGTGGCAGAGAGGTTGATCCCCAGGCGCCTTGCGCGTTGGAGCAGGTCGCTGTTGATGCTGACATTGGTGGCCTTCTTGGGTGCCGTGACATCGAAGAGTGGCGACATGGTGAGATCTCTCGTCGAGATAGGCGATGCGTATAGCGTATGCGCATCATGGTTGTTCGGCAAGGCATGCTCTGCGTGGCGGATTGTCCGGGCATTCATTCCCGTTCATCCCGCGTCGCGCGCAGCAGCACCCGATCCATGCCTCGGGTGCTCAGCACGCGTTTGAGGGCGGTGAAGAGGTGGGTGGGCAGGGTCACCGCATAGCGGGGCCGGGGGCGCGGGTGCTCCAGGGCGTGGATCAGCTTGGCCACCACCGCCTCGGGGCCCAGGGTGAAGGCACCCTTGCCGTCCTGGCTGGCCAGGCGCGCCTCCACCTTGCGGTAGGTCTCGGCATGGGCGCTGTGCCGGGTATCGATGTTGGCGCGGAAGGCGCGGTGGGCGTTCTCGCGAAAGCGGCTGGAGATGGGGCCGGGCTGGATCAGGCTGATGTGGATGCCGCTGCCGAGAAGCTCCTGGCGCAGGGTGTCGGTGAGGCCCTCGAGGGCGAACTTGGAGCAGACGTAGGCGCCGCGGTAGGGCAGGGCGGCGAAGCCCAGTACCGAGCTGTTGTGCACGATGCGCCCGTGCCCCTGGGCACGCATCATCGGCAACACCCTGGTGGTGAGCTCGTGGGTGCCGAGCAGGTTGGTCTCGAGCTGCTGTCTCAGCACGTCGCGGGAGAGGTCCTCCACTGCGCCGGGCTGGCCGTAGGCGCCGTTGTTGAAGAGCGCCGTCAATGTGCCACCGGTGCGCTGTGCCACATCTGCCACCGCCGCCTCGATGGAGTCGCTGCTGTCCAGGTCCAGCGTAAGTGCCTCGAAGCCCTCCTCGCGCAGCCGGGCCACATCCTCTGCTTTGCGCGCCGTTGCGAAAACCCGCCAGCCCCGCTCGGCCATGGCGTGTGCCGCGGCATGCCCGATGCCGCTGGAGCAGCCGGTGATCAGCAGGCTTCGGGTCGTCTGCGGCGGGGTGGCTGGCATGCGGTTTTCCTTTCAGTGCGGGGGAGCGAGGTGGGCCTCGACCATAGGGCCCGGGAGCCGATTCGGCAATGGTGGCCGAAAGGGAGCGTGTGGCGATGGACGGAGTGCTACGCTGCCGGTGGCGAGGAGGGGAGGCGAACCATGAGCGAGCATGCCGGGCGCCGTTGGCGGTGGGTGGTGATATCGGGGGTCACGTTCTCGGGGCTGGTGCTGGCGGTGTGGCTGGTGCTCGAGTGGCTTACCCCCGCTCCGGTGACTGGGCGGTTGATCGAGTATCACAGTGATGCACCGGTGGCTGGCGCCACCCTGACCCTGAGCCGCCAGGGCTGGGGCTTGAGCGGCGCGGATCGACAACTGGTCTGGGACAAGCGCTACGAAACCACCGCGACCACTGATGGCGAGGGGCGCTTTCGCCTGCCGTTGCCCGGCCCGGTGTGGCTGCTGGGTAACGGCAGCGGCCGTCTCGTGGCCGAGGCGCAGGGCTTTCAGCGGCTCGATGCGGGCTATGTGGCCCCTGGCGCGGCCTTGACCCTGCAGACGGTGGCCGAACGGGAGGAGCGCCTGCCCGGCGGGATCGCCTACCTGGGCTGGGACGAGGACGGCGAGCCCTTCGGCTGGTCCTTCATCGACCACGCCCCGGTGCGAGACCCGGCCGGGGCCGACCTCTTCCCCGTCGCCCTGGAGCGCGAGCCGCTGCGAATCACCCTGGCCTCCGCCGATGGGGGCGGGCTGCACTTCGTCTCGGCCGAGGCGCAGGGGATCACCCATCCTTCCTACGACTACCTGCTGCGCTATCGGGATACCTCGCCCGAGCCGCCTGCCGAATCCCGGCTGACACTGGACGACACCCCCGGCACGCTCTTCCTGCGCACCGCCCGGGATCGCCACGCCAAGCTCGCCTGGGAGCCGGGCGAGGCGCTGGCGATGTCCGGCAGCGTGCCGGGGCTCGATACCAGTAGCGAGCGGCTGATCTCCTTGCGCTTCGTCTATCGTCCCGGGCCGGGGAAGTCGGTGGTGTACCAGCCACCACTACGGCCGGTGGAGCCTGTTCGCGCCGCGCTGCTGGCTTCCCTGCCAGAGCAGGGAGCGCCCTTCACGGGACCGCGTGCCTACCGGCTGGTCGTGACCGATGCCGAGGGCAGGGAACTGGAGCGCCAGCACGTCGAGCTGGCTCCAGGCGTACCGCTGGATGTGGAAAGCTGTGCCCGGCAGGCGCCGTTGACCTGGCGCTTCCAGGCGATGCGCCTGGAGTACGACACGGATGGCCTGCCGCACCTGCAGTTGACGGTGGATGGCGATCGCTTCGTGCACCACTCCGCGCCACGCCTGGTCAGCACACGGGACGATACCGTGTTCGAGGTGATGGCCTTCGACCTCGACTATCGCCGCCATGACCTTCGTCTCCGCCTGCGGGAGTTGCCTGGCGATGCAGGCCCCGCCGGCTGCACCTCGCCGCCCCGGCAGGGTCATTAAGAACTGCGCCCGCATGGCGGCTCACCGTCAGAGCATCTCCCGGGTCGCCTCCATCACCCGGCCATCCACGCTGCGCTGGATCTTGTCCTCGATCTCGCCGAGCAGCGCTTCCACCTTGGGGCCCTCGTTGGCCACCGCCACGAAGGTCCACTCGCTCGCCTCCAGCCGGTCGTGTTCGCCACTCTCGCAGACCGCCACCGCCGGGTTGCGCCCGAAGCGCTCGTGAAGGCCGCCCATACGCTGGCGCTTCTCCTTCAGCGACCGGCAGCCGGGCAGCGAAATGTGCAGGGTGAGGATTCCTATATGCATCACAACCTCTCCATAGCTCTCGTGGCTTCGCCCTGGCGATAGCCATACAGCAACTTGAACCCAGGGCGTAAGAGAAAAGCGACACTGACTTGTAAGCCTTTTCCCACTGGTGCTCAAGGGACTTAGGTGCCAGGCTTTCTGGTTACAGAATGTTGCTGGACATGGCCGCAAAAAGAACGGCCGACCAGAGCAGCCAGCGGAAGATGCGCAGGGAACCACTGATGATCCTCAAGGAAAAGGATGCCTATAACGGCACCGATGAGCGCGGTTACTACGGCCACAAGCAGGAGCAGGACGTGGCCTTCCATCTGCGCCGCGAGTTCGGCGACAGCGAGCAGATCCGCATCATCAACGACCTGATCATCGAGCATGGTGGCGAGCGCGCCCAGATCGACCACCTGGTGATCCACCCCTACGGCTTCATCATCATCGAGTCCAAGAGCATCGTCGGCGAGGTTCAGGTCAACGCCGAAGGGGAGTGGTCGAGAAGCTATCAGGGCAAATGGATGGGCATGCCGTCGCCAATTCGCCAGGCGGAGTTGCAAAAGCAGGTCCTCCACCGTCTGATCAGAGCTAATGTGGAGCATCTGCTCGGCAAGATCTTAGGTGTGCAATCGAAAGTAGGCGGCCGTGACTGGCAAACGCTATGCGCCGTTTCCAGTACCGCGATATTGCATCGCGATAAGATGCCGAAATCCGTT
Organism: Halomonas sp. G15; assembly: GCF_021282295.1. Taxonomy (NCBI): domain Bacteria; kingdom Pseudomonadati; phylum Pseudomonadota; class Gammaproteobacteria; order Oceanospirillales; family Halomonadaceae; genus Halomonas; species Halomonas sp. G15. The sequence continues at coordinate 27,526 of NZ_JAJSPA010000027.1, forward strand.
GCTCGCAAGGTCGTGAAGACGGAGTTCGTGGCCAAGAAAGTCCGGGATCTTGTGGGTAACATCGTTACGGAGTATCTCAAGGCAAAGCCCCGCTTCTCCTTACAGGAGCTCGAGAACCTCGGCGCCTTTCTTGTGGAGCATACCTACAAGCTGCAGGCGGAATTGGAGAAGCCAGCACACGTAACGCTGGCTAAGGAGCCAGCCCCTGATGTTGTCCTCGTCAGCGAACCTGCGCCACAAAGCTATGTGGCGACTGATGCCGAGCGTGTTGCCTCAGAGCCCGCTATAGACACTGCAGCCACCACTGAAAAACTGCTGACCTGCAAGCAGTGTGGCGAGGCCGACAACCTGATCGGCATGTATGGCCAGTATGGCTATTACGTCAGGTGTGCCAACTGCAATACCAACACGTCGATGAAGCAACCCTCATGCCCGGCCTGCGGTTGGAAGGCCGTAAGAGTCTCCAAGGACGGCCTGAGCTACACGGCGACATGCCGGAAGTGCGATCACCAGTATCTGGTTTTCCGGCAGAGAGAGGGGGAGGTGTAATGGCGGATATCGACCCACAGCAGACATGCCGGCAAAGGCAGCGAGCACGTTCATTGGTGTTATGCAGCCGGCTGCTATGATCGGTGTTATACTGCCAATCCATACTTAATCTTTCGATTTTTCAGTATGCCATGGTGAAAACGGCGGGCAGCATAACATTGTTGAACGTGACGGCGCGTTCATTCAATATCAGAGCGTTCTATCTAATACCTGTTAGCTTTTTATATGAGAACACAAACACACATTATCGATTCCAGAGCTGTTAAGTCCGTTATAGCTCGGCTCCCTGACCATTGGGTCGTGCGAGAGCTGACAGAGCGCGATTATGGCATTGACCTTATGGTGGAAATTTTTGCTCCGGGATTGACGGATGCAAACGGGAAGGATGCGTTTGCCGAAACTGGAGCCATTTTCCACATACAGATCAAGGGTGTAGATGAGCAGATCCAGCCAGTGAAAGCCGGAACAATCAATTACTGCATTGGCAAGAAATCACTCGCCTATGTGGAAAAATTCAGCATCCCGTTTTTTCTGTTTCGTGTGAGCGTTGCCGACCCTCAGAAAATTTACTTCCTTTGGATACAAAGATACATCAAAGATGTCATGGATCGTGAGAATCCAATGTGGCGCGAAGAGAATGAAAATTCGATCACAATTTGCATACCTCCTGAAAACGAGCTACCTCAAGGTCTAAAGAAGATTGAGGATATAGCTTTTCGCCCAAAGTACCTAGAAGAACTTTTGGAGTTCTCTCAAATATACGAGGACATCGGAAAAAGAATAAATGCTATGCGAGTCGGCCAGCATGAGGTCAACGATGAAGTAATCGAAGACATTAAAAATCGTGCTTACCGTGCACGTAGACTCAATGTTCTTCTGACGCGCAATAATTGCTGCATTGATGGGAAGAGCTTAGATGGATTGATTCAATACATCACTGAGTTGGACACTGTGGATGGTCGCAACAAACCGATCCCCGATGAATACAATTTGGAAATGCTTGCCACCAGCATGACCGGGTTGGATTTTGTCGAGAACATGGTTTTAGAAAACGAGGGCTCGGTTGCGTATTAATCAACACAAAGCTAACAAGGCCGTAAACGCGGACGCATTTTTCGTCCGCTGCGCCCACTACAAATGCGCCGGTTAGGGCTGGCGTTAACTTATCACGAGTACCGCCATGTTATATCACTACACTAGCCTTGAAGGGTTGATAGGCATACTCAAAAGTCAAAGTATTTGGGCAAGTCATTGCGAGTTCTTGAATGACTCAAGCGAGTTCTTACATGCGTTAAGTTTTGCCAAATCCCATTCTGGTAGCATATATATGGAAGATGACTATCTAGCGGCATTTGGATGGGGGATGAGGCACGCACTAGAGAAAATGGATAAACATGATATCTATGTGAGTAGCTTTAGCGAGAAACCAGATTTATTGAGTCAGTGGCGAGGTTATTGCCCGCAAGGTGCTGGTATTTGTATAGGCTTTGATAAAAATGCAATTGAAATCTTCTGTTCAAAAAAAGGATATAAGCTTTCAAAATGTTTGTATGATCATGACAAGCAGCAAGAGTACATTACTGAATTGGTCAATTCGTGTTTACAAAAATTCCCTAAGGCAAAAATTTCAAGAGCTGATTATGAGAGTTTAGATCCCAAAGGTCAGTGTAATCATGAAATTGAATATCAGCTGTATACATCTGAGGGCGAAGGGAAGCCTGAAGCAGATGCCGCACTATCTGAGCTTTGTAACTCAATAAACGATTGCGCTCCCATCATGAAGGACTATGGCTTCCATGAGGAGGCAGAATGGAGGGTGATTGCTCGAAATCCTATTGATGGGGTCTTTCACAGATATTCTACCTCCCATTTGGTGCCTTATATTGAGCTTCCTGTTATCAAGCAGGATATAAACTCCATTAAAAAGATTATTGTTGGCCCTAACCCAAATACCAAGAGGTGTGTATCATCAATAAGGAGTTTACTTAACTCACACGGGCTTGATGCAGTAGAGATTGAAAGTTCATCTATCCCGTTTAGCAGTTGGTGAAAATTAACTAGGCGCTGCTGTCGGACAAATTTTCCGCTGCGCTCCAAATTTGCCGCAGAGCACGGCGTTACGTTGTCGGGGGTTCGCATGCCAACGGTTGGTAAGAAAGACGCTTTCGAACGGGAGTACATGGCGAAGTTTCGCGCCCTCGCATCGTCGTTCGGTGAGTTCGTTAACTATGAACGAGACAGAGGGGCTCGCGATATCGGCATTCATCTGACCCAGAAGCTGCGCTCGGGGTCAGAGCGAATGTCGAGTTCATTGCTATGGTTCCAGATGAAAGGGATAATGGCTACGACTTTCCCGGCATCGACGGCTGAGTCGGCGGATAGTTTCCCAGTTTCCCTGAGCGTTAAGCACTTGCGATTTTGGTATCTTCAGCCGATGCCAACCTACCTTGCTCTCTACGTTGAGTCTCTGGATCGCTTTTTCTTCTGCAATATTCAAGCGTACGTCGAAACCCAATGGGGGCGCGGAATACTTTACCTCGACCAACAGACTGCGGTTGTGAAGGTGCCTAGTACTAGTCTACTCGATGAGCAGGCGTTTCGCCTTCTTCTCCAGACCAATGACGTTAAGGAGTGGGAGAAGGCGCTTGGAACGGACCAAAAGTACGTCGGCGTATGCTACCGAGACTATGGGCTGATTTGGCATTTAGGGACAGCCGGGGACCGTGGTGTACAGCACGAACTTGAATTCTGGGATTGGCAGAGTAAGACACGGAGCCAGGTCTTCATTCGTGAGATTGACGACGAGCATTCAGTGGTGCTCAGAGAGCACTGGCAGTACATGATGAGCATTTCTGAACTGGAAAGCGCCTATCCATATCTAGAGTTTTCTCAGAACGATGATGACCAAAGCGACTGGTGCGATGACGATGAATGGCAACCGACGGCGGAGCTGAGCGACGGAACTGTTCTTCGGGGCATTGATGCGGCATCCGAATACTTCGCCTTCGAGATGAGGGTAGAGCTCAATGATCTCGGTAGGCAGATGTTCGATTGGATTGTCTTCTTAGAGCACGTTGGACTCATTGAGCTAGGTCTCTGTGAGGAGCAGTTCATCAGCGTAGCGCCCTGGCACGGACGCGAAATCTAGGTGGGAGCGGTGATACTTTGACACATTGGCTACGTAACAATCGGATGCATCGCCCTGCGGGCGAAGCCACCGATCAGCCGCAGCGTTATGTATAAGAAAGCTCTCACTGGCCGCTTCTGGCCAGATGCTGAACTTAATCTAAATTAAAAATCATGGAGCGACAGTTAGTTCTCTAGGCTAACTGTTTTGCAAAGCGAAAATTATCCCTGAGGCTGCTGTTATGCTATATTAATTAAGGGTGTGTTTAGTTTTTTTGTTATGAAATAAGTAATGCTTGTTAATATGTGTTCACGTAAAAAGAAAAGTGTGTTTCTTCTCTGAGGAAAAGGCAGCATGAGTATGACGATAAAGGAAGCCACGGAACTGGCCTCGATAATCGGTGTATTGATTACTGTTATAGCCCTGCTATTCACCGTGCTCAGCTTTAAAAAACAACTCCAGCTAAGCTTTTTCTCAGAGTACACCAGGCGGTACCAAGAGATAGTTTTAAACTTTCCAATATCATTCAATGCAGATGGTTTTGACTATGGTTCACTTACGCCTGAAGACAGGGATAAGACTCTGAGATATGTACGTGCGTATTTTGACCTATGTAGCGAGGAATACTTTCTAAAGAGAAAAGGTCACATAGACAGTGAAACCTGGAAAGAGTGGGAGGCAGGGATGAGATTAGCCTTTTCAAAAACAGCTTTCTTGGAGGCCTGGGAGATACTTAATCTCGATTCTACATATTACAGTGAGTTTGCCAAGTTTGTGTATGAAATCATGCCAAACTCTCGCAATAAGATAAATCAGAAGGATGTGGGAGAAAATGACGTATCTGCTTAAAGCGTTACATTATCAGTTAATACTGAAAGTCCGCTTCTAGCCGAATGACGACTTTCAGCTTATACTGATGAATATGTCATAGAAGATAGAGATATAATAAGCGTGAGCAGGCAGGGTGGTATTCGCGCTCATTGAATAGCAGAGCATGTACAGTTAGGAATTAAGATAGAGGAACACATGGACCCCATTTCAGCCCTGTTCGCAGCGTTACTGGATAGCACTTCAAGTGCCGTAAGCAATCACATACAAGAGTCCGTGGGAACTGAGGTAAAAACTGTCGTAGTTGATCATACCGATCAGCTCATCTCGTATCAGCACCAGATGTGGCGTATACGGGGTGACTCTGTCTGTGCAGATAAAAGACAGCGTATTGACGAGTTCTCAAAATGCACACTGGCGGCAAAAGAGCATTTTGTCAACGCATGTCAATACCTTCAGGAAAATAAAAAATATGGTGTTAGATATGATCAGCTGAAGAATATGTACTGCTCAGCATCTAACTCTTTTCGGCCTACAATAGCTTCTATTGCATCTTCCAGCAAAGCTTCACCACTTGAGCTGGCAAAAAGGAAATGCAATAGACTTACATTTGATAAAACTGCAAGCGCGGAATCTCGCAATCAGGCATGCGCGCGCTATCGAGCGTTAAAAAGTGAGGAACCTTAAAGGTAAGGCGCTCAAAATGACAGGCATTCTTAACAGAATGTATTTGTTAAAAATTTTCCAGTGAGATAAACCTTGGATTATTCTTTATTCATCAATGAAGTATTAGGGCCGTTGTGGTGGGTCATTCCCGTAGCCTTTCTGATTGGTCTCATCAAGTCATCATGGTTCAAGGGCTTTTTCGGAGAGGCTTTGGTTAAAGCGGCCGCCAGGATTCGGTTGCCAGCGGAAACATACAAACCGATCCACAATGTGACCCTGCCTACGCTGGACGGCTCAACTCAGATTGATCATATCTTTGTGTCCCGATTCGGGATCTTCGTCGTGGAAACAAAGAATATGAAAGGTTGGATCTTTGGTGACGAACATCAGGCACAATGGACCCAAAAGATTTATCAGAAGTCATTCAGGTTCCAGAATCCGTTACACCAGAACTACAAGCATGTAAAAGCTCTGGAGAGCGCTCTCGATGTTCCTTCGGCAGTCATTCACTCTCTTGTGGTGTTTACTGGTAGTGCGAAACTAAAGACCAGGATGCCGAAGAGCATCACTCGTGGCGGTGGTTATGTGAATTACATCAAGTCGTTTCAGGAGGTCGTTCTATCTGAGACGGAGGTTCAAGAGGCCTTCATGAAAATCCAGGCTGGCAGGCTTGCCCCCACACGTGAGACCCACCGAAGACACGTTGCACAACTTAAAACTAGGTCTGATCCTAATGCTCAGCGCAAATGCCCCAAATGCGGCAGCAGCATGGTATTGCGGACATCCAAAAGGGGTAAGAATGCTGGCAATCAGTTCTGGGGGTGTTCTGGTTACCCGGAGTGCAGGGTGGTGCAGGAGGTTGGGTAGTTGTGGTGACGATAGATTTGCGTTTGGCTGCTATTGGCCGAAATCATCCGTCAGTAGAAGCTGATCAATTTAAGGTCAGGCTTAACTGGCTGAGCAGCTCTACATAGCACAGTCGGTTGGTGCCTTCGACATCTATGACTCCACTTTTGAGAAAGTGAAATCGGGGGAGTGCGGCCCGAGTTGGTGTTTTTGGCTCAAGTGATCCACTCAGTTCCTTCATCCTGTCGCTGAGATAGAGGTGGCGATCCTATTAGATACACTGGTCTATTGATTTTTCCATTTAATCTGAAATTCTATCTCTTCTTCATTATCCGACCGTTCGTGTTCGATGGTGAATTCGGCTCTGGCGGGAACATAGATGCGCTCGCCGGCAATCTGAATGTCGAAGCGTTCCCCATTCTCGATGGCATCCGCCAGTCGACGTAGCTTGGCCACGAAGTCGGCCTTTGGGTAACCTTTTTCTACGTCTCTCTCGTCTTTGGATCCCATTTTTCGCTCCTCGGTAACGTGGTTGTCGCCAGCGCCTGTAGAGCAAGCAGGCTCGCTTCCAGTCTAGCAGCTCTCTTACCCCCTCTACCTGGCGACGCCGGAAAAAACGACAGCACCGTCACCATCCTGATGCGCTGAGCGTTCGACCCTCGCACATAGGCCTAGTAAGCTCTCATCTGCCCCCCGATATCCAGGAGGATCCTCCACCATGACGAGCGCCAGAATTCTGCAGCAAGGTACGATCCACTGCTTCACAGCTGGTCTGCGGGATGAGAAAGGTAAGCTGGTCAATGCCGAGGTGTCCGCGGTGCTCTTCGACGGCGAGCGGCTGATACTGGCCAGCGACAAGCCCATCCCCGGCGAGGCGCGCTCGGCAGTGTTTGCCGTGCCGATGACGCCCCAGGGGCCCGACGACAGTCGGCTCGAGTACTTCACCACCCCGCTGATCAAGCAGGCGGTCAAGTACGAGGACCTGGCCCTCACCGCCGATGGCCGCCACGTGCTGGCCACCACGGGGTTCGATCGTATCGATGCGGAGAGCCACGCCCTCAACGACTACAACCACCTGCTGATCTGGCCGCTGGGCGAGCCGGAGCGGGTGCAGGTGGTGGACCCGGACCCGCGGGATGGCGTGGAGGGCTCGCTGGAGCTGCGAAGCAAGCTCGATCATGCCATCGGTTTTCCCTACTACAAGATCGAGGGGCTCGCCGCCATCCCCGGGGAGCGGGGCGACGGCCTGCTGCTGTTCGGGGTGCGTGAGCAGGGGCGTGCCCACGATGACTTCGCCTATGTGAGCCGGGTCGTGGGGGCCCACTACGAGATCAGCGAGGGTGGCAACCTGGTGTTCATCGACCAGCTGCGCGAACTCTATGCCTTCGAGCCTGGTGATCACCCCGCAGTGCGCTATGACTGTGGCCTCTCAAGCCTGGAGTACGACCCCTACCACGCACGCCTCTACCTGCTGAATAGCTACGAGGTCGAGGCGAATGGCGAGGAGCATATTGGTGGCTACCTGTGGGAGGTCGGCCTGGAGGACTTCCGTGCCGGGCGTCGCCCGACGCTTGTGACCACGCCGGTGGGTCTACCGCTGGAGTTCGAGCACAAGGCGGAAGGGCTCGCGGTGCTGGATCACGACCGACTCTTCGTGGCCTACGACAACGACCGCAACTATGCCCTCGGCAGCATCGACGAACGCGACGAGCGGCACGCCTGCGAGGCACCCTATAGCCTGCTTAATGTTTCCTGACTGCGGTGGTAAGGCGTTTTTCTGGGTTTGACGAAAAGTGCCTTGAACCCCCCAATCAGCGATCCGATCCAGTATCGACGTCACTGTCGACCGTTCCGATAGGTGTTGGGGCACCTTCGCTGTTTTCCGGCAACCAGGCGGGGCCATGCTCACTCAGTTCCGACCGCACGAGGCGTTTGAGCAGACGGCCCCGGTAGCACAGCATGTGCCACTCGGCGCCCAGTCGGCTGCGTATCCGGTCCCATCCGCCATCGTCGGCGTGGGTTAAGGGGCCACCTTGAGCAATGACCTGCCGATACACGGCAAGACACCGCTCGGCACAACGGGCTTCATCATAGGTCGCGGCCGTCACCAGTGCAGACTCGCAAAGAGGAAGACGGCGCTGGGGTTCCTGCAGGCTCACCAGGGCATCGACCATCTCCTCGACATCGTCACTGTCAAGCAGACGACCGTTGTCGCCATCAATCACCACCTCGCGGATGCCGGGGGCCGACACCGCGACGACCGGCAGGCCGGCGGCCATGGCTTCGGCCACCACCATCCCCTGGGTCTCGCTGTGGGAAGCAAAGGCAAAGACATCCATGGTGTGGTAGGCGTCGATCAGTCCCTGGCCCTGCAGTCGACCGGTGAAGTGCAGGCGGTCGGAAACGCCCCGTGAGTGAGCAATGTCGACCATGCTGGATTGAGCCGCACCTTCACCCACCACGAGGAAATGAGCCGTCGGGCAAGCCTGGAGGGCTTGGCTAACCGCCTCGGCAAGAAAAGCCAGATTCTTCTCGTGAGCCAGGCGACCTACGTGCCCAATCACGTAGGCCTGTTGAGGGATCCCGCGACGCTCACGCCAGTAGCACCGATTCCCCTGGGCAAACCGTGCCGTTGCGACGCCACTGGGCACCACGCTGATGGCTGGGTTGCCCTCGCGCTCGAGAAGCAGCTGACGAATGCTCTCGCTGGGGACGATCACGGCATCGCACAGCCAGGTGTACTGCGTCGCCAGGGAGGTAGCGAAGCGCTGCATCCGTGGCGAGTCCCCTGGCACATAGTGGGTGTAGTGTTCGTAGAGGGTGTGGTGCGTGAATACCAGCGGCAGTCCATAGGTCTCAGCGGCGCGACAGGCTGTATCGCCCAGCAGGAAGGGGTGATGGGAATGCACGATATCGGGCTCGAAGGCCTCGATGGCGTCATACAGCTGTCCGGGAATCGGCACCGGCAAGGAAAAGTCGCTGCCATTGAAGTTCTGAACGGCGGCGACTCGGATCACGCCCTCTTCCTCTTTCGGCTGGCCCTCCAGTTTCGGCGCTACCAGCAATACCCTGTGCCCTTGCCCCTGCAACTGTCGCTTTAGGCGCTGCACTGACTCGCTGACGCCACCGACAATCGGCAGGAAAGTGTTGGTGAACATCAGGATATTCACATGGGTGCTCCAAGGTGGGTCTGCGGCGCTATTCTGACGGCCTCACTCAGGATCCTCCAGTCCTGCCTTCATACCAACTTATCGGGATCCGGAACTTCACTGTAGTGACCTGGTCAGGGGGGGCTTGGCACAAGGCCCTAAGCCGCAGGGCGGCATACCGTTCCATAGCAAGGAGTAGCCTAGATATGAAATATTTAAAATCAGCATGTTATGCAACGATCTTGGTTGTCGCCGGAGGGCTGGCCACCGCCGCCATGGGTGCAGACGCGGCGACCTATGGCTGGGTGGAGACCGCCACCGTCGAACCCTGGGGGGCCGAGGTTAAGGTAAAACTGGACACCGGTGCGCTCACTTCCTCGATGCAAGCCGAAGAGATCGAGACATTCGAACGTGACGGCGAGGAGTGGGTGCGCTTCACCGTCGAAGTCGAGGATGAGGACACGGATGAGGTAGTATCACGCACCTTCGAACGTGAGGTATTTCGTAACCTGTTGGTCAGTGGCGCCGGTGGGGAGGATCGTCGCCCCGTGGTACTGATGACGATCTGCATGGGCCAGACCCTCCATGAGGAGCAGTTCAGCCTGGAGGATCGCGATGACATGAACTATCCCGTGCTGCTCGGGCGTCGCACTATCCAGAGCCTGGGGGAGGTCGATGTCACGCGCACCTTCGTGCATGACCCCGACTGCGATGAGGATAGCCAACTGATTCGCCACGCCGACCATGATTACGACGAAGACATCGGCATCTGACGGGACGCTGTCATGCCACTCGCGACCATTGAGGAGACGCTGTGCTGTTACCAATTCTGGCCATCATCCTGGGGATCGTGCTGCTCCTGTGGAGTGCCGACCGCTTCGTCGAGGGCGCCGCGGCGGTGGCCGGGCATCTCGGACTGCCATCTCTGGTAATTGGCATGGTGATCGTCGGGTTCGGCACCTCGGCACCGGAGATCGTGGTATCCATTATGGCGGCCCTGGATGGCAACCCCGACCTGGCCCTCGGCAATGCGCTAGGATCCAACATCTACAACATTGGCCTGATCATCGGAGTGACGGCACTGATCGTGCCGATCGCCGTCCACTCGACGATCATTCGCCGTGAACTGCCGCTGCTGCTGCTGTTTGGGGCCGTGGCCGGGGCACTCTTCTGGAACGGACAGCTCAGCCGACTGGAATCCTTGCTACTGCTGCTCGGGTTCTTCGGTCTCATGGGCTGGACGATCTGGACGGCACTGCGTGGCAAGGATGACCCGCTGGCCGCGGAGACCGAGCAGGAGCTCGCCTCGCATGCCATGACGCTCGGCCGGGCCATCGTCTGGCTGGTGGTCGGCCTGACGCTGCTACTGGTGAGCTCGCGGATGCTGGTGTGGGGGGCCGTCTCCGTGGCGAGTGCCTTGGGCGTGAGCGACTTGATCATCGGCCTGACCATCGTGGCCCTCGGTACCTCCCTGCCCGAGCTGGCGTCTTCGATCGCCGCGGTACGCAAAGGAGAACACGATATCGCCATGGGCAATGTCGTCGGCTCTTGCATGTTCAACCTGCTGGCGGTGGTGGGCATTGCCGGCGTCATCGCGCCGATGGAAGCCCTTTCAGCGGATATCATGCTGCGTGACTGGCCGGTAATGATGGCCATGGTCGTGAGCCTGTTCGTCATGGGCTATGGGTTCCGCGGTGAGGGGCGTATCAACCGCATCGAGGCAAGCGCCCTGCTGCTGGGTCTGGTGGCCTACAACGGTTGGTTGGTCAACGCCGTGCTGATGGCCTGATTGAACCAATCGCAGGCCAGGGGTGGATGGGGTAAGGAACTTTGCCACGTGGTCGCTGTATCAAGGGCGCTGTCATGTTTCATGCACCCGAAAGACAGGAGCCCATCGTGATATCCAAGCGCCATTCGCTCTCCTGGCTGATGAGCCTGGCCCTGCTGTTGCTGGTGGCAACGCCAGCCCTTGCCGAGTCACGACTGCCGGATTTCACGGAGTTGGTCGACAAGGCCGCGCCGGCCGTGGTCAACATCTCCACCTCCCGCGATGTCGAAAGGTCCATGACGTCCTCTCGGCAATTTGGTGGGCAGGAGGTGCCGGAGATCTTCCGCCACTTCTTCGGCGACCGCATCCCGATGCCGCCTGATGGCGGACCTAACCGAGGTGATACGCCACGCCGGTCATTGGGGTCCGGCTTCATCTTCGATGAAGACGGCTACATCATGACCAACGCCCACGTGGTCAAGGAGGCCGACGAGATCCTGGTCCGCCTCAACGACCGCCGTGAGCTCAAGGCGGAGCTGGTCGGTGCCGACGAAAAGACCGACGTGGCGGTCCTCAAGGTCGAGGCGGACAACCTGCCGACCCTGGAGCTGGGTGAGTCCACCGATCTCAAGGTCGGCCAGTGGGTCGCCGCCATCGGCTCCCCCTTCGGCTTCGATCACTCTGTGACGTCCGGGATCATCAGCGCCATCAACCGCACGCTGCCCCAGGACGTCTACGTCCCCTTCATCCAGACCGACGTGGCGATCAACCCGGGCAACTCGGGCGGGCCGCTCTTCAACCTGGATGGCGAGGTCGTGGGCATCAACTCCCAGATCCTGACTCGTAGCGGCGGCTACATGGGCCTTTCCTTCGCCATCCCCATCGACGTGGCACTGGATGTCGCCAACCAGCTTCGCGAAGAGGGTTACGTGAGCCGCGGCTGGCTCGGCGTCAGCATCCAGCCGGTGTCCAAGGACCTCGCGGAATCCTTTGGCATGGAGCAAGCCGAGGGCGCCTTGGTCGCCGAACTCGACCCCAGCGGCCCCGCGGCGGACAGTGGCCTTCAGGCAGGAGACGTCATCCTCGAAGTGAACGGCCAGGAAGTGGACCGCTCCACGACCCTGCCGCGCCTGATCGGTGAGACTGCGCCTGGCGAAGACGTTGAGCTCTCTGTGTTGCGCGATGGCCAGCGCGAGACCATTACGGTGGAAGTCGGCGAGTGGCCGAATGCCGGCCCCGAGCAATCCGATGGCGACTCGGTTCGACTCGGCATCGTGGTCCAGCCATTAACCGAGATGGAGAAGCGCCGGCTCGGTCTCGAGCACGGGGTGCGCATCGCCAAGGTCGACCCGACCGGCCACGCCGCTGCCGCCGGTATCCGCCCCGGCGATGTGCTGGTCAGATTGGGCCAGCAGCCGGTAGAGGGTCCACAACAGCTGAAGGAGATGCTGACCAGCCTGCCGGATGACCGAGCAGTGCCTGTGCTGCTCAACCGAGAGGGCCGTGCTTACTTTGTGGCCCTGCAACTGGGCCATGATGACTGATCACAGCTGAAGTGCATCTCTGCCAGTAGCGCCTCGGCGACGCGTTTCGCCGAGGCGCATTGTCATACCTTCTTGGTGTCGAATACTCTCCCGGCACCTTGCAGCTAGACATCAGTTTGTTCGGCCATGATCAACGCATCGTCGACTTCTATTCCAAGATATCTGACAGTGCTCTCCAGTTTCGTATGGCCAAGGAGAAGTTGCACCGCTCTCAAGTTTTTGGTTTGACGGTAGATGATCGTGACTTTCGTTCTCCGGAGTGAGTGAGTCCCATAAGAAGATGAGTCCAAACCAATGGATGTCACCCAGTTCTTTACTATCCGAGCATACTGACGGGTAGATAAATGAAGCTGTCTCGATTTTCGACTCGGAAATAAAAAATCATCCATTCCAAGGCTTTCGTTCTTGATCCACTGGCGTAGTGCGCCACGAGTCTTTTCGGTTATCTCGAATTGGACCGGTCTTTGGGTCTTTCTCTGCATTACGATGGCTCGGGAAGATATCATATCTCCGTGAGAGACGTCTCGGACATGCAATGCGACCAAATCGCAGGCTCTTAGCTTGCTATCAATGGCTAGTTCAAACAGCGCCAAGCCACGTTGTCTATTATTGAGTTGAAGCCTGACACGAATAGCCCAAACGTCTTTCAATCGGAGTGGGTGCTTTTGGCCAACCAGCTTGCCCTTGTTCCACGGGGAGTGATGTTTTTCAGAGGGAGTGTTCATGGGGCGCTCTCCTAGGGTCAAATCTCTAGGATGGCCCAAAATGCTTCTGTCATTATTGATTAAGGGTAATTGATGTTTTCCGAATTCCTATTTTAGAGAATTATGATTGTCCGCTTTTGGCCGATAGCGGCTATGCCCCAAATGATCGCTTCCTTCATTCACGGCGTTTCAAAAAGGCACTTCGCTTGCTGAGGAATTCCTTCCCTTGATTTTGTCCCATGATAGTCAGCAAGAGACTTTTGTAATGCCGACTGTCTGAAAAAAATGGGTATTCGGGCAATAAGATAGGCGGACGGAATAGCGGACAAAAGGGATGCCACTGGCACTGATCGGCTATTCCCAGGCTTGCCAGCTGAGCCGAAACCTATCTATATTCGGCTCACTATATGAGCCGAAATCCGTGCGATTCGGCTCATCCGTATTCTCGGAGGTCTGGCATGACCGATCACGCCTCGACATGGATCTGGCAGCATCCTGGCTGGCCGAACTTTACCTGGCAGGCGGCAGAGATTCAGCCACGGGTCCAGGCATGCTGGAGGGATCTCGGTATCTTGGTCGGCCGGTCTGGGGCCCTGACGCCCGCGGACGATCAGGACGCCGAGGCAAGAGCCGCACTGGATACGCTGTTGCAGAGCATTGTCACGTCCTCGGCCATCGAGGGGGAGCGGCTCAATGTGGCCTCAGTCCGCTCATCCCTGGCCCGACGCCTTGGCGTGGAGGAGCCTGAGGGCGTTACCTCACCACGTTCCGAAGGCCTGGCGGAGCTGATGCTGGATGCGACCCTCAATCCTGACACGTCGCTGGACACCGAGAGGCTGTTTCAGTGGCATCGCTGGTTGTTCCCTGATGCTGACGACGCTAAGGCCCGGGCAGTGGCGTGGGGGGGAGCCCATGCAGGTGGTCTCGGGTCGCCTCGATCGTCCCAAGGTGCATTTCGAGGCGCCGCCGCGTGAGCGGTTGGAACACGAGGTTGATCAGTTCTTCGCGTGGTTCGAGTCCAGCCGTCATGACCCCGAGCTGGATCCCCTGGTTCGGGCGGGTCTGGCACACTTCTGGTTTGTGACGCTGCATCCGTTTGAAGATGGCAATGGCCGGATTGCCCGGGCCATCGCCGATCGCGCCTTGGCGCAGGCGGATCAGCAGAGTATCCGCCTGTATGCCATGTCGGCGGCCATCCTGGAGCGCCGCGCGGACTACTATCGCCGCCTGGAAGCGAGCCAGCGTGGCACGCCAGATCTGACGGCCTGGCTTGTCTGGTTCCTGGAAACTCTGGATGCCTCCTTGCTGGATGTCCTGGCGCAGGTCGAGCGGACGCTGGCCAAGGCCCGCTTCTGGCAGCACTTCAGGGCGGCTGGCCTGTTGCCTGAGCAGGTGAGGGTGCTGAACCGCCTGCTGGATGGCGGTGAGAGAGGCTTCGAACACGGTATCAGTGCGTCGCAGTACCAGAAAGTCGCCAAGGTCAGTAAGGCAACCGCCACCCGTCACCTCGCTGGGCTGGTCGAGAAGGGTTGCTTGGTGAAGCTTCCAGGTGGTGGCCGCAGCACGCGCTATCAGGTGCCGGAACGGCTCCGTCAGGACGGCGGGGAATAGACGTCCCCCATGACGACGGGGCGATCCTGAAGATACTCACCATCCGCCCTGCCGTATGGCCGTGAAGTCCGTCACGTCGGGATTGTAGAGATAGAGCCAGGCAGGGCCGAAGGCGGTGGGGTGAACGGCGCGATCATAGAGGCCATGCCGGGGCTGGTGGGGGCGGTAGTCCTCCAGCCGGTCGAGGCCGCTAAGCAGCCGGACATCCACTTCGAATACCTCGATCTCCACTCCGTGCGAGGGCTCGAGCTTGGCCCCGGGGAAGGGGCCAAGGTCATAGAGGGTAACGTCTGTCAGGCGATCGCTGCCCATGAAGCCGGCGCCATCAAGCCAGTGGTGATTGCGCAGGCCGCGCTTGAGGGTGCCGTAGACGGCCACCAGCGGCGTGCGGGGGATGGCCAGCGCAGGGGGCGGCATGTCGGGTCTCTCGTCAGCCGTCGATGCCAGAATGCTAACACGCTGCCTGGCGACGGGGCTGGCGTTACAGCCTTGGTGCGTCGTAGTTGAGCGGCTCGTCGGTATAGACACAGACGTTGGCGTCCGCGATGTCGCCGGCGGGGTCTTCCAGGTGGGTGGCGAAGAACTCGCGGATCTCGCGGCGCTGGCAGTGGGCCTCGAAGGCCTCGCGGTTGGCCCAGATCTCGTGGAAGACGATGGGGTAGCTGTCGCCCTGAGCGAAGGGGTTGTCGATCCTGCGGGTCACCGTGTAGAGCAGGCAGGCATCTTCCCGGTGGGCGTTGGGCTCTAGCGCCTGCAGGGCGCGGAAGAGCGCCTCCTCGCGACCGGGCTTGGGCTTGAAGCTGGCGGTGCAGTAGATCTTCTGTGACATCGCGGCTGTCCTGATGAGTGAGTAAGGCGCCGACGATACCACCCCAAGGCAGAGCGAACGAATCGGGGCAACCGCGTGCAGGCCGAACCCGGGGAGAGGTGTGGCGCCAGGCCCTCAGTTCAGGCGCTTGAAGCCTTCACGGAAGCGCTGCCGGGCGTGTTCCCAGCGGGAACCGGGCGGTGCGGCAGGCGCCTTGGGCAGGGCCGCGCTGGCGCGCTGCAGGGCGTCGAGGATGGCATCCAGGTGGCGGTGGCAGAGGGGGGCATCCAGGCCACCCGGGCAGCGCTTCAGCAGGGCGTCGCACTCGTCGCTGGCCTGGGCCAGGGCGCGGCGGGCCGCGTCGTTGTCCTCGGCCTGCGCCTGGCACTCCTTGAGCTCCCGCGAGAGCATCATCAGCATCTTGCTGTCGAGCCAACAGGGCATGGTGACGCTGGCCTTGCCGGCCATGGAGTTCTTGATCGCCTGGAAGGAGACCTGCAGGAAGACCGCCGTGTAGTAGGCCTTGGGACGTTGCGGGCTCATGGGGGTCGGCTCTTTCAGGGAAACAAGAATTGTTATCGATAATGGCCAAAGCCGGGCTCGGGGTCAATGCCCCGATCAGCGACATGGGGCCGCAGCATGTGGCGAGTGTGATCGGGAGGGAGGAATACTTTTTTACGATAGGAAACTATTTTTCTTATCGTATACTTCGTGCACCCTAAGGTTCCGTTGGCACCCGCTCCCTTTTGCCGGTGCCAGTCCATCCCCGATCTGGAGCGGCGCGCGCCGGCTTCCGACCCGAGCCGGGTTCCCGATCCCTCGCGGACGGCGTGAGCCCGCAGTGCAACGAGGTATTTCTGATGAGCAAACAACCCTTCCTGATCGCCATGACCTTCATGTCGATCATTATCGGCGGTGGCTTCGCTTCGGGCCAGGAGGTGCTGCAGTTCTTCACCGGCTACGGCGTCATCGGGATCGCCGGCACCCTGGTCAGCGCCCTGCTGTTCGCGTTTCTCGGCATGCAGATCGCACGGATGAGCTCCAGCATGCAGGCGCGTTCCCACAAGGAGGTGCTGGTGGAGCTGTTCGGCACGCGGGCGGGGCTTGCCATCGACCTGGTGCTCTCCTTCTTCCTGTTCGGCGTCGGCGTGGTGATGCTGGCCGGCAGCGGCTCCATCTTCGCCCAGCAGTATGGCCTGCCGCCGCTGTTCGGCGGGGTGCTGCTCAGCGTGCTGGTCATCCTGACCCTGTGCCTGCGGGTCCGGGGAATCATCAACCTGATCAGCGCCATCATGCCGGTCCTGCTGCTGCTGGTGCTGACCATCACCGTCTACTCCTTCTTCACCAGCAGCGCCTCGCTGGAGACGCTGGAGGCCGCGGCGACCAAAGTGCCGACCATCAGCAAGGGCTGGCCGGTCTCGCACTGGTTCATCGGCGCACTGCTCTACGCCTCCTTCAATATCGCCGTGGGCTTCCCCATGCTCTCGGTGATCGGCGGGCTGACCCGCGATTCCCGCCAGGCGGCGCTGGGGGGCATCCTGGGCGGGGTTGGCCTCGGCGTGCTGATCTTCCTGCTCAACATCGGCCTGTTTGCCAACCTCGAACGTCTCGTCGGCGTCGATATGCCGTCGCTGATGCTGGCCACGGCGGTGTCTCCGCTGGTGGCCATGGTCATGTCGCTGGCCCTGATCTGCATGATCTACAGCACGGCGGTGGGCATGTTCTTCGCCTTCACGGCGCGTTTCGCGACGCCGGAGACCAGCCGTTTCAAGGTGTTCAGCGTGCTCTTTACCACTGTGGGGCTGGTGCTCAGCCAGTTCGGGTTCAGCACCCTGATCGGCACCGTCTACCCCATGCTGGGCGTGGTGGGGCTGGTCCTGATCGTGGCGCTGGGCTACCGCTGGCACACCGCCCGCCGCGAGGCCAGGGCGGGTCTGGCCAGTTCGTCCAGCTATTGAGCACCCTGATGACTCGCCCGGGCCTCGACACGGTTCCTGCCGAGTTCCTTGGCCCGGTAGAGCGCCTCGTCCACCCGCTGGGCCAGTGAGCGGGAGTTCTCGCCGCCAGCCAGTTCCACCACGCCGAAGCTGGCGGTGACACTGCCGAGTGTTTCGAAGCGATGGTTGGCGATCGTCTGCCGCAGCTTCTCGGCGACCCTGCTGGCCGCCTCGAGGCCGGTGTGTGGCAGCAGCACCATGAACTCCTCGCCGCCCCAGCGGCCGTGAAGGTCGGCATCGCGAAGGCTGTCACCCACCAGGCCAGCGACCGTCTTCAGCACGTCATCACCGGTGTTGTGGCCGAAGCGGTCGTTGATGCGCTTGAAGTGGTCGAGGTCGTACATGATCAGCGAGAGGAGCGAGGCGTAGCGGCTGGCGCGCTCCATCTCCCTGTCCAGCAGGCGGCTGAATTCCTGGCGGTTGGTGATGCCGGTGAGGCCGTCGGTAATCGCCATGGCCTGCACGCGCTCCTCCGCCCGCTTGCGCTGGGTGATGTCCAGCAGGATGCCGGTCCAGAGGATGCCTCCGTCGGGCTCCTGCTTGGGTGTCGAGCGGCACTCGATCCAGCGAATGGAGCCGTCGCCATGGCGGAACCGGAACTCCACATGGACGTTTTCCATGGTGGCGGCGCTGCGCCGGGTCTGGGCCTCGACGAGATCGGCATCCTCGGGCAGGATCCGCGACATCAGCGGCACCACCTCCGCCCCGGCCATCGTGTCGATCGACAGGCTGCCCAGCTTGACCAGGCCCTCGCTCAAGTAGGGGAAGCTGCGCGAGCCATCCGGCGCCATGCGGTACTGGTAGAGCACCCCGGCTACCTGGGAGGCGATGCCTTGCAGCAGCGCCTCGTTCTGCCGCAGCCGTTCCTCGGTGGTCTTGCGTGCCGTGATGTCCCGCACGATGCAGAAGATCAGCTTGTCACCCTGGTAGGTGGCGCCGTTGTTGCTGAGCTCCACGTCGATGACGCTGCCATCCTTGCGGCGCTGCCGGGTCTCGAAGTGGGCGCCGCCGCTGTCGACGCTATGCAGCATCGCCTCGATCTCGGGCTGGCTGAAGCGGGTGTCGAGGTCCCAGATGTGCAGGGCCTACAGCTCTTCGCGCGTGTAGCCCAGCATCTCGGCATAGCGATGGTTGACCCGGTAGAGGCTGCCGTCGAGCCTGAGCACCCCCATGCCATCCCAGGACGCCTCGAACAGGGCGTTCCAGAGGATGGTCTCGTTATTCCCGGATGATGGCATGGGCGGATTCCCGAGCCTCAAGGTGTGGGTGACTGGTTATCATAGTACCTCACGTTGCGTCATTCTGGTGCACTGTTGACCGGCGAGGTGGTGGCGGCGGGAGTGGTCTACGCTTGGCACCACACACCGGGGTTCGGAGCGAGTTCATGCGCCATCTCTACCTGATGCGCCATGCCAAGGCGAAGTCGTCACGTGCCGACCTGGCCGATCATCGGCGTCCCTTGCGGCGGCGAGGCCGGCATCAGGCCGAGGCGATGGCCGCTCCCCTGCAGCGCTGGGGGGCACTGGAGGGTGACATTCACGTGAGCAGCGCCAGGCGCTGCCTGCAGACCCTTGAGGCCGTGGACAGCGTATTGCCCGGCCTCGGGGTGGCCGATCGGATGCAGCTTCACGATGATCTCTATACCTTCGAGGGGCAGGCGCTTCTCGAGTGGCTGAGACGCCTGCCGGAGGAGAGCGAGCGCGTGCTGGTGATCGGTCATAACCCGGCCCTGCTGCAGCTGGCTCGCTGGCTGTGTCCCGAGGCGCCGGCGTCGCTGCCGACCGGCGGCCTGGTATGCCTGACGTTGCCCGTGCCCTCCTGGCAGGCGTTGGCCAGGCATGGCGCCGAGCTCACGGCCAGCCTGACGCCCGCCGAGGCGAGCCATGCCCTCTTCAAGCGCCGGGCCCCGGTCGCACCCGATCTGCGCAAGGCCGACCCGGCGAGCCGGGTTCACGCGCTGCTGTGCCACCAGTATCGCTTGGTCCGTGCCCTGGGGCCGGGCGTGATCGCCGGTGTCGCCCCCGAGTTCCTGCACCAGTATCGGGTCAATCTGCGCCGCAGCCGTGCCATCGGCGAGTCGCTGCTCGCCATCGCCAGGGTGCCCGGGTTGAAGAAGCGACTGAAGCGGCTCAAGCGCCGCGCCCAGGCCACCAGCGAACTGCGCGACCTGCATGTCTTCCTGGAGAGCCTGGATGCTAGGCCGGCACCGCTCTCGGAACGGATCCGGTTGACTCTGCATGACTGGCTGGCCGCCCGTGAGCGGGAGCGGCATGAGGCGCTGTGTCGGCAGCTCGGTGAACCCGAGTATGCCGAGGAGATGGCGGCATGGCAGGCCTTCCTCGATGGCAACCGCTTCCAGCAGGCGCTGGCTGGCCTGGATTCACGGCGCGTCGACAAGGTGCTTGCCGAGCGCATCGCCGAACACGATCGCGAGCTTGCCGCCCTCGGCGTCGCCAGCCCCGACGAGGCCTTCCATGACCTGCGCAAGGGGGTGAAGCGCATCCGCTACCTGGCCGAACTGGACCCCAGGCGCCATCGGCGGCTGCTGAAAGGCTTGAAGCGTCGTCAGGGCCTGCTCGGCGACTTCCAGGACCTGTGCAGCCGCCAGGCCTGGGTCGAGGCCTTTGCCGCCGCTTCGCGCCATGCTCCCAGGCGCCGGCAGGAGTGCGATGCCTGGTGCGCCACCCTCGAGGGGCAGAAGCGCGAGCTGCGTGAGCAGGTTGCCGCCCTCGAGCCGCTGGCATCCTGAGCTCAGGCGCAGGGCCGGGTTGAACTGCGTGGCCGGCTCCTCCACCTTTGACCTGTCCCCATCATCTATCCAGGAGTTGAGCCAGTCAGCCGCGCATCCTACGTATCGACGCGAAGCGTGATGCGCTAGTTAAGCGGCGAGCCTTGGCGAACGTCAAGGCAAATGCTGGATAAATATCAGGTAATGGCTTAGGCTTTTTCCATGACTCGAACTATGATTCGCACGGACAAGTGGCCACTACAAGCCACGACGCAGCAGCGACACCTGATGCGTTTGACGCTGGCGGAGTATCGCCAGTTCTGCCGTGCGTTGTCAGTGGTGGTCCTGGCCAACTGGCCGTCGCTGCAGCAGGCCCCCAGCTTTGCCGCTGCCGTGGAGCGGCTGATGCACCCGACCAAGAAGAACCCCTCGCCTCGCCACCACTACTTCGTGAAGCGTTTCTACAAGTTCCCGTCCTACCTGCGCCGAGCCGCCATCGAGTT
>NZ_JAJSPA010000028.1:0-47965 GCF_021282295.1 Halomonas sp. G15
CACTTTGGTCATCAACGTGACACCGCTCAGGACCATGACACAGGGCAGCGCTGTGCAGCTGCAGCCAAGGCCGAGACGATAACTTAAATCGGGACGTTTTCTGTCTTGACGATGGGGTCCACTTTAGAGGTCCTGCTCTTCGATTTGCCGTGAGCGCCCAGGCGCCGTCGGGTGTTGATTGTTGATCCGGTCATCAGTTGCGATATTATTAGCGTTAAAAATACATTTCTGTTTGTATATAAAAGGGGCCGCATGGTGCAGGTACGAGCCTGGGTATTGGGTGGGTTGCTGCTTGGATTGACGTCGCTTGTGCATGCGCAGCAACCGGCATCGGGGTTGCTGACGATTAAATCCGAGAACGACAGCTATTCCGTCTTCAGCGATTCGGATGGGCACTATACCAACGGGGTCGAAGCCATCTGGTCATTCGAACCCGAGGCGCAGCACTGGCTTCACCGGGTCGCCGCCATCCTACCGGGCTGGCGTGACAGCGGGCTGGATGGCGGGGCGTATCGTCTGACACACCAGATGTATACCCCCGAGGAGATCCGAATCCCCCGCCTGGTCGAGGACGACCGCCCCTATGCGGGCCTGTTGCTGGGCGGTATCTCGCTCTTCGATAACGTGCCACATGCTGGCTGGCGGGAAGCGCGAAGCCTCAACCTAGATGTTGGCCTGGTGGGGCCGGCCTCGGGGGCCGAGTTGCTCCAGCGCGAGTTCCACGAGGTCATCGCCGCGGACAAGCCGCGTGGCTGGGATCATCAGCTGAATAACGAGCCGGTGGTCAACCTGGCCTACAAGCACGCCTGGATCGATCGCGCTTCAGTGGCGGGGCTCGACCTGGAGTACGGTCCCCGGCTGGGCTTCGCGTTGGGGAACCTCTACACCTACGCCGCCTCGGGCCTCGGGTTGCGTCTCGGCTCCAACCTCGATGCCAGCTTCGGCATCCCGGCCATCGCCCCGGCCCAGGGCGGCTGGTCATACTTTCGACCCGACCAGGACTTCAACTGGAGTGCCTTCGCCTCTCTGGAGGGGCGCTACATAGCCCACAACCTGCTGCTCGACGGCAATACCTTCGAGGATAGCCACTCGGTGGATCGCGAGGAGTGGGTGGGGGATGCATTGATCGGCGTGACGCTCTCCTGGGATCGCTGGCAGCTCTCCCTGGCTCACGCCTGGCGCACCAAGGAATTTGCCTCCCAGAATGCCCACCACGCCTTCGGGTCGCTCACCCTGTCGCGCTGGTTCTGAACGGTCGCCATCGATAAGTCCGAAGCGGCGGTGTTGGCGTAAGCCCCTCACTGCAGCGAGCGACGCGGCCGCGACAGGGCGATCATCAGGAAGACGCCGCCCCTTGACGCCCATCGCCACGACGGCAAGCCTGGGGCTCCTGGCCATGACGGGAGGAGACAGATGGAGTCGAGTCTGCAGAGCTGCCTGGCCGCAGCCGGGCTGACGCCGAGAGGTGAGCTCGAGCCGCTCTCGGGTGGCGATATCGCCGCGGTCTATCGCCTGGCCACCGACCGTGGCGAGGTGGTGGTCAAGCGCGACGCCGCCGAGCGCCTGGCGGGTGAGGCCGATGGGCTGCGTGCCCTGGCTGCGGCAGGCTCGGGGCTGGTGGTGCCCGAGGTGCTGGCCGAAGGCGATGGCTGGCTGGTGATGGAGGCGCTTGAGGCGGCACCCGGTCGCCGTGATCCGGTGGCACTGGGCGAGGGATTGCGACGGTTGCATGAGGCTACCGGCGAGTCCCATGGCTGGCCTTGTGACAACGCCTGCGGGCGGACTCCCCAGCCCAATGCGCCGCTCTCCGATGGCCGTGCCTTCCAGCGCGAGCGTCGGCTGCTGCCGCTGGCCGAGGCGTGCCATGCGAAAGGTCTACTCGATCATCGATTGCGCACCCGGGTGGAGGCCATCGCCCACGGCCTGGAGGCATGGCTGCCTGACGCCCCGGCGAGCCTGGTGCATGGTGACCTGTGGTCAGGCAACGTACTCTTCACTCCGTCGGGACCCGCGCTGATCGACCCGGCGGTCTATCGCCACTACCCGGAGGTGGACCTGGCGATGCTGACCCTGTTCGGTGCACCGGGCGAGGCCTTCCTCGAGGCCTACTGGGATGGCGAGCCACCAGTGGAGTGGCCGCGCTGCGAGACGCTGTTCCAGCTCTACCCGCTGCTCAACCACCTGCTGCTGTTCGGCGGCGGCTATCGTGGAGCCGTGGAACGTGCGGTAGCGCGGCTGGAGGCCGGCATATCGTGAATGTTACTGCAGCGAGCGACGCAGGCGTGACAGGGCAATCACGAAGAAGCCGGCACCGATGGCGGCCAGGGCCAGCAGTTGGGGCCAGATAACCGCGACCCCGGCGCCGCGGAACAGCACCGCCTGGGCCAGTTGGATGAAGTGGGTGGTGGGGGCAGCGAGCATGATCTGCTGCACCAGCTCGGGCATGCTCTCGCGGGGTGTCATGCCACCGGAGAGGATCTGTAGCGGGATCAGCACCAGGATGATCAGCAGGCCCAGCTGAGGCATCGAACGGGCCAGGGTGCCGAACAGGATGCCCATGGAGGTGGTGGCGAAAAGGTGCAGAGCGGCGCCGAGCAGGAACAGTTCCACCGAGCCTCGCACCGGCACCTCCAGCCAGCCCTGGACTACCAGGCGCAGGGCCAGCGCCGAGGCGACCAGCACTACAGCGGCCATGGACCATACCTTGGCCAGCATAATCTCCAGTGGCGTGACCGGCATTACCAGCAGGTGCTCGATGGTGCCGTGCTCGCGTTCGCGGATCAGCGCAGCCCCGGTGAGGATGATCGACAGCATGGTGATCTGGTCGATCACCGAGTTGATCGCACCGAACCAGGCACGATCCAGGTTGGGGTTGTAGGCGGTGCGTATCACCGCCTCCACCGGCATGACCGGTTCGGCGCGGTGGCGGGCCAGGAACTCGACCACCTCGGCGTTCATGATCTGCTGTATATGGCCGGCGCCGGTAAAGGCCTGGGAGACCTGGGTGGCGTCGACGTTGAGCTGGATTTCGGCACCGCGCCCACCTAGCAGGTCGCGCTGGAAGTCGGGGGGAATGTCCAGGGTGAAGGTAAAGCGACCACTATCCATGCCAGTGTCCATCTGTTCCCGGGTAATTGATTCGGGGGGTAGGAAGTAGGGCATTTGCAGGGCGTCGATCAGCCGCCAGGAGAGGGCCGAGGCGTCTTCGTTCACCACCCCGACGGTGGCGCGATGCGGCGACTCGGGGACGGCCGTGGCGCTGGTATGGATATCCAGGCTGAAGGCATAGAGGATCAGCAGTACCATCGCCGGGTCCCCGGCCAGGCTGCGCAGCTCCTTGATCCCCAGCTGCAGGATATTGCCCAGTGATGGCATTTTATTTCTCCTGGTCGCGCAGGCCGGCCACGCTGGCCAGCGTCAGTAGCGGAATCGCCACCAGCAGCGGCACGAAGTAGGGCCACAGCTCGGTGAAGCCCAGGGCCTTGGAGAACACTCCCCGTGTGATGATCAGGAAGTGCGTGGTGGGGTAGGCCTGGCCGATCAGGGCACTGATGCCCTCCATGGCCGAGACCGGATGAAGCATCCCCGAGAATTGCACCGCTGGGATCAGGGTGAGAACCGCGGTGCCGAAGATGGCAGCTATCTGGCTGCGTAGTAGCGAGGAGATCAGCAGCCCCAGGCCGGTGGCACACAGCAGATAGAGTAGAGCGGCCAGGCCAAGGGTTGCCAGGCTGCCGCTCACCGGCACCCGAAAGACCCACACGGAAAGCGCCACCAGGGTAACGAAGTTGATCATGCCCATGGCCACGTAGGGCAGCTGCTTGCCGAGCAGGAACTCGGTACGGGTGACCGGCGTGACATAGAAGTTGGTGATCGACCCCATCTCCTTCTCGCGCACCACGCCGAGCGCGGTGAGCATGGCCGGAATCATCATCAGCAGTAGCGGAATCACCGCCGGCACCATGGCGGGCAGACTCTCCACGTCGGGGTTGTAGCGGTAGCGAAGGGCGATCTCCACGCCCGGGACTGCCACGGGAGCCCCCGACTCGCGAGCCAGGGTCTGCAGGTAGTTAGTGTGCAGGCCCAGGGCGTAGCCCTTGATGGTATCGGCTCGGGTGGGCATGGCCCCGTCGATCCAGAAGGCAATCTCGGGAGTCGCGCCGCGCTTGAGGTCTCGGCCGAAGCCGGGCGGGATCTCCACCGCCAGGCTGATATCGCCGCTGCGCATCCGAGACTCCATCTCGGCCTGGTTGGTCAGTGCCGGGCGCTCGGTGAAGTAGCGCGAACCGGACAGGTTGAGGACATAGGCCTGGCTGGTGGTGGTCTGGTCGTGGTCTAGGACCGCATAGTCGAGGTTCTCGACATCCAGGCTGATGCCGTAGCCGATGATGAACATCAGCAGCACGGTGCCAAACAGGGCCAGGATGCCGCGCAGCGGGTCGCGGCGCAGCTCCATGCTCTCCCGCCGGGCGTAGCTCATCAGGCGTTTGAGACTGAAGACCGGCGGGTCACGATGGGAGCCCGACGTCTCGGTTGCCTGGGGCGTGGCCTGCAGGTCGGCGGGAGGCTCATCGGAGGC
Organism: Halomonas sp. G15; assembly: GCF_021282295.1. NCBI lineage: Bacteria > Pseudomonadati > Pseudomonadota > Gammaproteobacteria > Oceanospirillales > Halomonadaceae > Halomonas > Halomonas sp. G15. The sequence goes on from NZ_JAJSPA010000028.1 coordinate 4,580, forward strand.
CTCCTCCAGCCAGGCGATAAAGGCCTCCTCGAGGGTGTCGGTACCGCGCTCCTTGCGCAGCGCCTCGGGAGTGTCACAGGCCAGTACACGCCCCGCGTGCATCAGCGAGATCCGATCGCAGCGCTGAGCCTCGTTCATGAAGTGGGTGGAGATGAAGATGGTCACGCCCTCTTCACGCGAGAGCCTGACCAGTTCGCGCCAGAAGGCATCCCGGGCCACCGGGTCGACTCCGGAGGTAGGCTCGTCGAGGATCAGGATCTCGGGACGGTGCAGCACGGCCACGGCCAGGGAGAGCCGCTGCCGAATGCCCAGCGGCAGCCCACCCGACAGGCTGTCGGCAACCACTGTCAATGCGAAGCGCTCGAGCATCTCCTCGATACGCGCCTCGTGTTCAGCCTGGGGCAGATGGAAGAGCCGCGCGTGCAGGGCGAGGTTCTGGCGCACACTTAGCTCGCCATACAGGGAGAATGCCTGGGACATGTAGCCCACCCGGCGTCGGGTCGCCAGATCCCGGGGATCGACCCGCTGGCCGAACAGCTCGGCCTCGCCTTCGCTTGCCGGCAGCAGGCCGGTGAGCATCTTCATGGTGGTGCTCTTGCCGCAGCCGTTGGAGCCCAGGAAACCGAAGATCTCACCACGCTCGATGCGGAAGTCCACGCTGTCAACGGCGGTGAAGTGGCCGAAGCGCTTGGTCAGCCCGCGGGCCGCGATGGCGATGCTGTCGCTGGCGGTGCGTTGCGGGATGCTGATGGGGTGATGCTGGCGGCGCCTCGCCTCGGGCAGCAAGCCGATGAACGCGTTCTCCAGATCGTGCGTCCCGGTGCGTTCCAGTAACTCTGCAGGCGACCCGCTGGCCAGTGGCCGGCCGGCATCCATGGCGACCAGGTGATCGAAGTGCTGGGCCTCATCCATATAGGCGGTGGCAACGATCACGCTCATTTCCGGGCGCGCTCTGCGGATGCTTGCGATCAGCGCCCAGAACTGACTGCGTGATAGCGGGTCGACGCCGGTGGTGGGTTCGTCGAGGATCAGCAGGTCTGGGTCGTGGATCAGCGCACAGCACAGCCCCAGCTTCTGTTTCATGCCGCCGGAGAGCTTGGCCGCCGGTCGCTCAGTAAAGGAAGCCAGCCCCGTGGCGCGGGTCAGTGTCGCGATACGCCGATCCCGTTCGGCGCCATCCTGACCGAACAGCCTGCCGAAGAACTCGAGATTTTCGCGTACCGATAGGGTGGGGTAGAGGTTCCGACCCAGTCCCTGGGGCATATAGGCGATGCGCGGGCAAGTCAGGCGGCGGTGGTGGCCATCGCGCATGTCACCGCCGAGTACCACGATTCGACCCTGCTGCAGGCGTCGAGCCCCGGCGAGCAGCGCCAGCAGGCTGGACTTGCCCACCCCGTCGGGGCCGATCAGGCCGACCATCTGGCCGGCCGGAAGGTCCAGGCTGATATTGTCCAGGGCGAGGATTTCGCCGTAGCGCTGGGTTACCCCCGCGATGCTGGCGACCTGAGCTGCCTGCTGCGGACTCATGGCGTGACTCGGATCTCGAGGGTGTCGGGCCAGTTGGCTGCGTCGTCGAGCTTCAGGTAGGCCAGGCCCGGCAGCCCGGTCTTGACCTGTTCGATATGACGGCGCAACAGTTCGGGATCGATCCTGGCGCGCACGCGGAACATCAGCTTCTCTCGCTCGCTCTCGGTCTCCACGCTCTTGGGGGTGAACTGGGCGACGCTGGCCACGTAGCTGACACGCGCGGGGATCACGTATTCCGGCGCGGCGTCCAGCACCAGGCGGGCCTCGTCGCCGATGGCCACCCGGCCCGCCTCTCGGGTAGGCAGGAAGAAGGTCATGTAGACATTGGTGAGATCAACCAGGTTGAGCACCTTGCCCCCGGCCCCCAGCACCTCGCCGGGTTCGGTAATGCGGTACTGCACGCGGGCCAGGCGGTCCGCCGTCAGCACGCTGTCATCCAGGTCGGCCTGGATGCGCGTCAGGGTTGCTTCACTGGCCTCAACCTGGGACTGGGCCTCGATCACCTGGGATTCGGTGGCGCGGATGGCGGCACGGGCGGAGAGCACCTGGGCATTGGCCGAGGCCAGGGCCGCCTGCTGGCTCTGCCAGGCGGCCAGGGTGTCATCGAACTGTTGTCGCGAGATGGCATTACGGTCCACCAGGCTGGCGGCGCGCTCGTAGCGTTTGCGCGCCGCCTCGAGCTCGGCCTGGCGTTGGCTGACCACCGCCTGAGCGGCGCTCAGCTCGCTCTCGCGGAGTGCCACCATGGCCCGGGCCGTTTCCAGGGCATTCTCGGCGCGGCGCCTCTGGGCCCGGGCCTGGGCGAGCTCGGCCTCCAGGGTTGCGGTATCCATGCGGGCAACTGCTTGGCCGGGCTCGACGATCTCGCCTTCATCGACCAGTACCTCGGCAAGGCGACCGGGAAGCCGCGTGGCAACATCGATCTCGGTGGCTTCAATTCGGCCATTTCCCGATGTCAGGCCCGGATGCTCGGTTTCCGGCTGCAGCGCCCACCAGGCTACCCCTGCCAGCAAGGCAAGCGCTGCCATGACAAGGACCACCTTCAGCAAGCGCCCGGTAACGCGGTTGCCCATGCCGATTCTCCCCATTCCTGGAACTCCCTTGATGATACACGTTAACTCCCTTGATGATACACGTTATCCGCCGGAGGTGCCGTGAGCTATATCAAGGAGCTGTGGCATCCTGATGATCTACTGGTCCTCCAGAACCTCTATCGCCCAGCCTGTCAGAACTTCGGCGAGCTCATCGCTTGCCACACCGAAGGACATCACCGCCGCCTCGGGCGTGGCGTCGCTGGCCTCGGCCATGGTCTCGAAGCGGCGGCTGGCCAGCAGCTTGCGACTGGATTCGTCGATCAACTGGGCGTCCAGGCGCACCACGGCCCGGCGAGTATCGCCGTCGAGGCGCAGGTGAAAGGCGGCAATATGGCCGCTCAGGACCGCGTCGCTGCGTGCGTTGCTGTTATCGTCGATGACGCCGTCCAGGCGTCCCGCATGACGAAAGGCCTCGAGCAGTCGCTCCTGAAGGAGTCGTGGGGCATCGTCCCGCCAGCGCACGCCGGCCCAGGCCTCGTATTCGTCCGGGGCGGGCATCACCAGCAGCTGGTTGCCGCCGTGAGGCGCGCTGGCGGTAAGCGAATCGATGCGCAGGGTAGCGCTTGTGGTCGGGCCCGAGGCATCGATATCGGTACCCCCGGGCAGGGCGAACAGCCGCTGGGGCTCGCGCTCGGGCAGGATCGTGCAGCCGGCCGCAAGCACCAGCAGCAGGGCCAGCAGCGTGGGGGCAAGGTGGCGTGGGCTCATGGGCTGGACTCTCATGGCGTGTGCGTTCAAGGGGTGTACTTTCAAGGATCGTACTTTCAAGGGTCGTATTGGGGCAGCGGGTCGCGGCCCAGCAGGGCGTCGGCGGGGCTCTCCTCGAGGCGCCGCACCAGGCGGTTGAGGGCGCGCAGCGCGGCGTGCAGTTCCCGCATGGCAGGATCGAGCTCGCCGATGCCCTGCAGCCCCTGGGCGATATCCTGTTCGTGGTCGGCGGTCAGGCGGGCCAGCCGGCCGGCACCCTCTTCCAGGGAGGCCATGGCGCGTTCGGCGCGGCTCAGGGTGCGCTGGCCCTCCGCGTCGAGCAATCGGTCGGCACGCTCGCCAAGCCGGGCGTAGGTCGCAAGCGTCGCCTCGGCCTGGATCAGGGTGGCTTCGACGCGCTCGCCGAGGGCAGCCAGGTCGAGCTCGTCGCCGGAGAGGCGGGCGGTGGCCTGCTCCAGGTTGGCCAGGCTCCGCGACAGGTGCGCGACGTTGTCGTCGGAGAGCAGCTCGCTGGCGCCATCGAGCAGGCGATTGAAGCGGATCATCAGCTGTTCGCTGTTGCTGAGCAGCGAGCTCAGCGGCGAGGGGTCTGCCTGGATCAATGGCGGGTCGTCGCGGTCGCCCTCCAGGCGCTCGCTCTCCGGGGTTCCGCCGGAGAGCTGGATGTTCATGCTGCCGGTGATATTGGCCAGGGCCAGGCTGGCGCGGGTGTCGGCCTTGATGGGGATGTCGCCGTAGACGCGGATCAGCGCCCGCACCTGGCGAGGATCCTGGGGATCGAGGCGCAGTTCGACCACATTGCCTACCTCGATGCCGCTATAGTTCACGGCGTTGCCCTCCGCCAGTCCGCTGACGGCACGGTTGAAGCCGACCTCATACCAGGCATAGTCACGGTCGACACTGGACTTGCCGAGCCACAGCGCGAACAGCAGCGCGCCACCCAGGGCGAGCACGGTGAACAGGCCGATCAGCACATGGTGAGCGCGAGGCTCCATGGTCAACTCTCCTTGGCGGTGCGAGCGGCGCCTTCGGCCGCGCGGCCCCGTGGGCCGTGAAAGTAGTCGTGAATCCAGGCGTCCTCGGTGGCCGCCACGCTCTCGAGGCGACCGGCCACCAGCACGCGGCCCTGAGCCAGCACCGCCACCCGGTCGCAGGCCGTGTAGAGGGTGTCCAGGTCGTGGGTGACCAGGAACACGCTCAGGCCCAAGGCGTCGCGCAGGGTCAGCAGCAGCTGGTCGAAGGCCGCCGCGCCGATCGGGTCCAGGCCGGCGGTGGGTTCGTCCAGGAACAGCACCTCGGGGTCCAGCGCCAGGGCCCGGGCCAGGGCGGCGCGTTTGATCATGCCTCCGGAGAGCTCGGCGGGGTACTGGATCGCCGCCTTGGCGGGTAGTCCGGCCAGGGCGAGCTTGACCCGGGCCAGGCCCTCGGCATCGGTGCGGGAAAGCCCGATGTGCTCGATCAGCGGCAGGGCAACGTTTTCCTGCAGGGTCAGCGACGTGAACAGTGCCCCGCGCTGGAAGAGCACCCCGAAGCGGCGCTCCACCCGGGAGCGGTCCCGGGGCGAGAGACGCTGCAAGTCCTCGCCGAACACTTCGATGCGTCCGGCGCTGGGGCGGTGCAGCCCGACGATGCTGCGCAGCAGTACCGACTTGCCGGTGCCGGAGCCACCGACCACGCCGAGGACCTCGCCCGGGTAGAGGTCCAGGTCCAGCCCCTGGTGGACGACATGGCGACCGAAGCGGTTCTCCAGGTCGCGTACGCGAATCAGCGGTGGCGGCATCTCACTCACCAGCCCATCTCCATGCAGAACAGCGCCGCCAGCGCATCGAGCAGTATCACCATGAAGATGGACTGCACCACGCTGGAGGTGGTGTGCTCGCCCACCGACTGGGCGCTGCCGCTCACCTTGAAGCCCTCGAGGCAGCCGATCACCGCGACCACGAAGGCGAACAGCGGGGCCTTGCCGATGCCCACCAGGAAGTGCTGCACGGCGATATCCCGCTCGAGGATGGCGACAAACTGCACCGCCGAGATGTCCAGGGCCACCAGGCAGACCAGCGCCCCGCCGAGGATGCCGCTGAGCATGCCCACGAAGGTGAGAATCGGCAGCGTCAGCATCAATGCCAGCACCCGCGGCAGTACCAGCAGCTCCATGGGATCGAGGCCCAGGGTGCGGATGGCGTCGAGCTCCTCGTTGGCCTTCATGGCGCCGAGCTGGGCGGTGAAGGCGCTGGCGGTGCGACCGGCGAGCAGGATGGCGGCCAGCAGTACGCCGAACTCGCGCAGGAAAGCGAAGGCGACCAGGTTGACGGTGTAGATAGTAGCGCCGAAGTCGCGCAGCACCGTGGCGCCGAGGAAGGCCACCACCGCACCCACCAGGAAGGTGAGGAGGGCGACGATGGGCAGGGCATTGAGGCCGGTCTGGTGGACCTGGGCCACCACCGCGGTGGGCCGCCAGCGACGCGGGTGCCAGAGGGTGGCGGCCAGGGTGGCGAGGGTCAGGCCGATGAAGCCGAGCAGCTGGCGTTGCTGCTGCCAGAGGCCGTCGACCCGCTGGCCGGTCTCGGCCAGGAAATCACGCACCGGGCGTGCCGGCCGCAGTGCGGGAGGCGAGTGTCCCACCATGGCCTCACCCAGGGTACGCAGCAGGGCGCGACGGGGCGCAGGAAGCGCGGGAGCCCAGTCATCGATGGCGGCGAGTTGCTCGCTGCCGACCAGCTCCATCAGCAGGGTGGCACCGGCGGTATCCAGGTCAGCGATTTGCGAGAGATCGATGCCCAGCGAGGAGGGCTCGCGTATCTTCGCCAGGCCCTCGACCCGACGCTTCAGCGTGGCGTAGTGGGGGAGAATCCAGTCACCGCTGATGGCCAGGCGGTCGTCCTGCTGGTCGATGTGGCCCGGTTCGGTCATGGTCGAGGGGGAGCTCGCATTCGGCGTGTCACCAGATACTATCACTGCACACGCTTGTATGTAAGTTGGCCACGCCTTGTCGTCTCGCGAAGTCGGGGCGAGTGGGCTTGGATCTAGCAAGTGGTGGTTGCCGACGGGCGTGCAGGGATGGATCATACCGCAACGATCCACCGCCGGACAGGAGCGCTACCATCACGACACATCTCACCCTGGCCCGGGGTCTTGCGTGGCTGGGCCTGCTGGCGCTGCTCGGTGGCTGCTCGCTGCCCTCCCTCGAGGGTCGGCTCGAATCATCGGCGCTGGACGAGGAGCAGAGCCGCGCCACGCGGCTCGGCCAGGCCCTGGCGCCGCGGGTCGCTGAACATCCCGGCCTGAGCGGTATCCATCCCCTGGCCAGTCCCACCGATGCCTTCGCCGCCAGGATGGTCTTGGCCAAGGCGGCGGAGCGCACCCTGGATCTGCAGTACTATATTTGGCGTCCCGATATCACCGGCGTGCTGTTGCTGGAGGCGCTGCATGCGGCCGCCGACCGGGGGGTCAGGGTGCGCCTGCTGCTCGATGACAGCGGCACCGCGGGGATCGATGCGGAGCTGGCGGCGCTGGCCAGCCACCCCAATATCCAGATCCGGCTCTTCAACCCCTTCGTGGTGCGCTCCCCCAAGTGGCTCGGCTTCCTGACCGATTTCTCCCGGGCCAACCGGCGCATGCACAACAAGGCCTTCATCGCCGACAACCAGGTCTCGATCATCGGTGGGCGCAATATCGCCGACGAGTACTTCGCCGCCACCGAGGAGGTGCACTTCTCGGATCTGGATGTGCTGGCCGTCGGCGATGTGGTCGATGAGGTCTCCACGGACTTCGATCGTTACTGGCGCAGTGCCTCGGCCTATCCGGTGGCGCGCATCCTGTCGGGAGCCGACCCCGAAGGACTCGAGCGGCTCGCCAGGGCGGCCGACGAGGAGTCCCGTGATCCCGAGGCGGATCGCTACATGCAGGCCGTAGCGGAGACCGAGCTCGTGCAGAAGCTGGTCGCCGGAGAGCTCGAACTGGAGTGGAGCCCGGTTCACATGCTCAGCGATGATCCCGCCAAGGGGCTTGGGCAGGCGAGTGACGAGGGGCTGCTGTTCCATGAGCTGGAGCGCCTGCTCAGCGATGCCGAGGCCTCTGTGGCGCTGGTTTCCCCCTATTTCGTGCCCGCCGAGGCCGGCACGGCAGCCCTGGTTCGCCAGGCACGCCAGGGCATTCGGGTGCGGGTGCTGACCAATGCCCTGGAGGCCACCGATGTCATCGCCGTGCACGCCGGTTATGCCAAGCGGCGCAAGGCCCTGCTCGAAGCGGGAGTCAGGCTCTACGAGATGCACCGTGGCAGCAACCACCAGGGTGACGGGCTGAGGGCCGGCCCCTTCGGTAGTTCCGGGGCCAGCCTGCATGCCAAGACCTTCGCCGTGGATGGCGAGCGGGCGTTCGTGGGGTCGTTCAACTTCGATCCTCGCTCGGCCCACCTGAACACCGAGCTGGGGTTCATCATCGAGAGCCCGGCACTGGCTCGGCAGATCGATGCCACCTTCGAAACCGGGATCCCCTCCAGCGCCTACGAGGTGCGCCTGGATCGTGAGGGGGATCTCTACTGGATCGAGCAGCGCGATGGGCGGGTGATTCGCCACGACACGGAACCCAACACCGGCAGGTTGAAACGGCTGGGCGTCTTCCTGATCTCGCTGCTGCCCATCGAGTGGTTGCTATAGCTCTCGGCGCTGGGGAGTGTGGCACGCCAGGAAGTCGGCAATGGCGGTGACCTGGTCGTCGCGATCCAGGAAGGGGGCATGGCCGCAGCCGGCCGCCTCCAGGCTGACCAGGCCCGGCTGGGTTTCCGCCATGCGTTGCACCGTGTTGGCGGCGAGCAGCGGCGAGTGGGCGCCGCGAATCACCATCGCCGGACAGCCCAGGCTGGCCCAGTCGGCCCACAGGTCGCGGGGCGTGTCGTTGGCAAACTGTGCGGTGATGGCCGGGTCGTAATGGAAGCTCCAGCGTCCGTCCGGCAGGCGCCGGGCGCTCTCCAGGGCCAGGCGGCGCCAGCCGTCGTCATCGGCGATGCCGAAACCCGCGTAGTGATGGCGCAGCTCCGCCTCGAGGTCGCGGAAGCTCGTGAACTCGTGGGGACGTGAGAAGTACTCGCCCAGTTCGCTCAGCCCTGCCGGTTCGAGCTCGGGGCCGATGTCGTTGAGCACCAGGCGTGCGATGCGTGTGGCGGTGGCGGGCTCGGCGGCCAGGCGCAGGCCCAGCAGGCCGCCCATGGAGGTGCCCAGCCAGGCCACGCGTTCGAGGGCGAAGTGGTCGAGCAGCGCCACGGCGACCTCGGCATAGCGGGCGTAGGTGTAGTCGCGTTCGGGCCGGGGCGACCAGGTAGAGAGGCCGCGCCCCGGGGTATCCGGCGCCAGCACGCGCCACTCGGGCCCCAGGCGGCGGGCGAGGGCGGCGAAGTCGCCGCCGTGACGGGCGAGGCCGTGCCAGGCCACCAGGGTACGGGGCGCGTCGGGGTGCCAGACCCTTACCGCCACGTCGAGAGCGTCTACATTGATCCACTCAAGCTGCTGCATGCTGCGCCTCTGCCACCGGGGATACTACAATATGCCATATTGTTCCTCGATGATAAGGTGGAATCGATCCGCGAACATGCGACAATGTATGTATATCAACTTCCCATCGATCGAGGATGAGCCGATGACGTCACCCTGCCCGTCGCGTTGTGCCCGCCCTGCGCGAGTCCTGCGCCGTGCCCTGCTGCCGATGATGGTGGCTTCCGCCCTGGCGGCGCCCGCCCAGGCGGCGGACCTGCTGACCATCGCCCGGGACGCCCTGCAGAACAACGCCGAGCTGGCCTCGGCGCGCTCCCAGACCAGCGGCGTCGAGGCGGGGCGTGACGTGGAGCGGGCGGACCTGTTGCCCCAGGTCGAAGCTAGAGGCAGCGCCACACATAGTCGTGACTATGAAAATCAATCAAGTTCCAGGTCGGGCTCGGACTTTAGTGGGCTTACCGCTGAGCAGCAGCAGATTGCCGCAGCGCTTGCGAGTGGTACGTCCTCGCAAGATGACAACGTCAACAGTGTTGGGCTGGAGTTACGTGCTACCCAGGCGCTGTTCAACGCCATCGATAGCCGCCAGGTGGAGCGCAGCGAGCGCGAGATCGACCAGCAGCTCTATCGCCTGGCCGCCACCGAGCAGGGCGTGCTGATCAACGTCTCTACCGCCTACTTCGAGATCCTGCGCGCCCATGAGGTGCTGGAGGCGCGCCGCGCCCAGGAGCGCGCCATCAACCGCCAGCTCGAGCAGGCCCGTGAGCAGTTCGAGGTGGGCCTGATCGCCATCACCGAGGTGGAGGAGGCCAAGGCGGCCTTCGACCAGGCCAGGGCGATCCGTATCGCCGCCGAGAGCGACCTGCAGGTGCGCTTCGAGGCCCTCGAGCGGCTCACCGGCCAGCGCTACGAGAGCATCGACGCCCTGGGCGAGGCGCTCGCCATCGCGCCCCCGACGCCGACCGACCGCGGTGCCTGGGTCGAGCTGGCCATGCAGAACAATCCCCAGGTGCTGGCCAGCCAGGCCGGCATCGAGGTATCGCGCAGCGCGGTGGAGATCGCCCGCGCCGGGCGCCTGCCCCGGGTCAACGCCTTCGCCAACTACAGCTACGCGGACAGTGATGCAGATGGTGTAAGTGGTTATGACTCAAATAGTCAAATTGGTCTGGAGGCAACTTTGCCGCTCTACACCGGGGGCCGCACCAGCGCCTCGGTACGCCAGAACACCTATCTGCTGGAGTCCTCCCAGTATGACTTCGAGGACCAGCGTCGCAGCACCATCCAGGACGTACGCTCCAGCTATACCCGGGTGACCAACGACGTCTCCACGGTGGAGGCGCGCGCCCAGGCGGTGGTCTCCAACCAGAGCGCCCTGGATGCCACGCGCGCCGGCTACGAGGTGGGTACCCGCAATATCGTCGATGTGCTCAACGCCGAACAGAACCTATACAACGCCATCGCCGAGCTGGCCGGTGCTCGTTACGACTACGTGATCAACCTGCTGACCCTGCGCCAGCAAGCCGGCACCCTCGACGAGGAGGCCCTGGCCGAGGTCAACGCCTGGCTCGATGGCGGCAGCGTCGATTTCCAGCTGCCTGACGAGAGGGGCAGCGACCCGGTGATGGATATCGGCGAGCGCCCCACGCCCTAGCGGCAGGTATCGCGGACATTAGCCGCCTGGGCTTTGCTTAGGCGGCTAATATTTACATCCATACAAGAATGAATGTAAGATTCGTTCCAACTTGACGCCATAACGGGAACCCCACGCATGAAAACCGCATTCCGATTCGGCCGGGCGGGCCTTCTCGTCCTGGTCGCCGGCCTGTTCCTGGCCGCCTGTGGTCAGGACGAGGCACCTGCGCAGGCCCAGCAGGGCGGGCAGGAGAAGCCGCCGCACCCGGTCGAGGTGGCCGAGCTGTCCCGCCAGGATGTTGCCCTGGAGCGCTCCTATCCCTCGCTGCTGCGCAGCGACGACGAGGTCACCCTGGTGGCGCGCGTCACCGGTACCCTGGAGCAGCGCCACTTCGAACCCGGCGAGATGGTGGAGGAGGGGCAGGTGCTCTACTCCATCGAGCCGGATGTCTACCAGGCGGCGGTGAACCAGCGCGAGGCCGACCTGCAGAGCGCGCGTGCCGAATTCACCCGTGCCCAGCGCGATGCCCAGCGCTTCGAGCGCCTGCTCAGCCAGAACTCGGTGAGCCGCCAGCAATACGACCAGGCGCGTGCCGAACTGGGCGTCGCCCAGGCCGCCGTGGCCCAGGCCGAGGCGGCGCTGGCCAGTGCCCGGATCGATCTCGACTACGCCGAGGTCACCGCGCCGGTGTCGGGAATGATTAGCCTCTCCCGGGTCAACGTGGGTAACCTGGTGAGCAACGGCACCCAGCTTGCTACCATCACCCCGCTGGACCCGTTGGAAGTTCGTTTCCAGCTGCCCCAGCGCGATGCCTTCGAGCTGCGTCGCCAGTTGGATGACCTGGGTGCCATCGAGGAGATCCGCGCCGTGCTGCAGGTTCCCGGCCTGGACGGCGGCGATGGCGAGCCCCTCGTGGGTCGCCTGGACTTCCTCGGCTCCCGCGTGGAGGAGGCCACCAGCACGGTGCAGGCCAGTGCCACCTTCGCCAACCCCGAGGGTCGCGTGCTTCCCGGCCAGTTCGTGCGCGTCGGCCTGGAAGGGCTCAAGCGGTTCGATGTGCTGGCGGTGCCCGAGATCGCCATCGGCCAGGGCCTGATGGGCCCCCAGGTGTTCGTCCTCGACGAGGACGACGTGGCGCGCGCGCGCCCGGTCGACCTGGCCGAGGTGGCCGGTCCCTGGCAGATCCTGAGCGGCGGCGTGGAGCCCGGAGAGCGGGTGGTGGTCGGCGACCTGGCCGGCATCGAGCCGGGTGTCACCATCGACCCGCAGCCCTTTGATGGCGAGGCCGGCGAGATCGTTGAGGAGGTCGAGGAACAGGAACGGCAGGCCGAGCAGCAGGAGATGGAAGCGGCGGACGAGTCCGGGGCTCTCGCTGAGGACGCCGAGGACGACGCCTCATGAATTTCTCCAACTTCTTCATCAAGCGGCCGATCTTCGCCACGGTGCTGGCGATCATCCTGACGGTAATCGGGGTGGTCAGCATGCGGGTGCTGCCCATCGAGCAATACCCCAGCGTGGTGCCTCCCACCGTTTCCGTGACCGCCCGGTTCCCCGGGGCCGACGCCGAGACGGTGGCCCAGACGGTGGCGGCCCCCCTGGCGGAGGCGATCAACGGCGTCGAGGACATGCTCTACATGACCTCGAACAGTGCCGACAACGGCATGATGAGCCTCAACGTGGCCTTCGATATCGGCACCGATGGCGATATCAACACCATCAACGTCAACAACCGGGTGCAGGGGGCGCTGTCGCAGCTACCCGAGCAGGTGCAGGCCCAGGGCGTGACCGTGGAGTTGCGTTCCAGCTCGATCCTGATGCTGGTGGCGCTGATCTCGCCGGAAGGCGACTACGACAACGTCTACATGCAGAACTACGCCACCCTCAATATCCTCGACGAGCTGCGCCAGGTGCCCGGCGTCGGCGAGGCCGAGGTGCTGGGCGGCGGCGAGTTCGCCATGCGTATCTGGATGGACCCGGACAAGCTGGCCCAGTACGACCTGACGCCCACCGAGGTGGCCGCGGCCATTCGTGCCCAGAACACCGAGGTGCCGGCGGGCAGCCTGGCCGGCACGCCCCAGAGTGAGCCGCGCGCCTTCACCTATACCATCACCGCCGGCGGGCGCCTCAACAACGTCGACGACTTCCGCAACATCTTCCTGCGCACCAACCCCGACGGCTCGTCGCTGCGTCTGGATGACGTGGCGCGTATCGAGTTGGGGGCGTCATTCTACGGGGTCGACGCCGAGCTCAACGGCGCCACCATGACGCCGATCATCATCAACCAGCAGCCCGGGGCCAACGCCCTGGCGACGGCCCAGGCGGTCTACGACACCATGGCCGAGCTGGAGGGGCGCTTCCCGCCGGGGCTGGAGCAGGTGGTGCCTTATGACACCACCCTGTTCATCGACGCCTCCGTGGAAACCGTGTTCCACACCTTCATCGAAGCCTTCCTGATCGTCGGTGTGATTCTGTTTATCTTCCTGCAGAACTGGCGCTTCACGGTGATCGCCATGTCGGTGGTGCCGGTCTCGGTGCTGGCCACCTTCGCCGGCTTCTACATGTTCGGCTTCTCCATCAACCTGCTGACGCTGTTCGCCCTGGTGCTCTCCATCGGCATCGTGGTGGACGACGCGATATTGGTGGTGGAGAACGTCGAGCGGGTGCTCAGCGAGGACGAGGAGATCTCCGTTACCCAGGCCACCATCCGCGCCATGAAGGAGGTGGGAGGACCGATCATCGCCACCTCGCTGATCATGGCGGCGGTATTCGTGCCGGTGGCCTTCCTGGGCGGCTTCACGGGGCAGATCTACCAGCAGTTCGCGCTGACAGTGGCGATCTCGGTGGCCTTCTCGGCGCTGATGGCCTTGACCTTCACCCCGGCGCTGTCGGCGATCTTCATCAAGCACAAGCCGCAGATGGGCGAGTCGAAGCTGATGCGCGCGATCAACACGCCGCTGCGCCTCTTCGACAGCCTGTTCGCCGGCATCACCGCCGGCTACATGTGGGTGGTCAGGGCGCTGGTGCGCTTCTGGGGGCTGGCGCTGCTGCTCACCGGCCTGATGATCGGCGGCTCCTGGTGGCTCTATCAGGCGACGCCCTCGACCCTGGTGCCCGAGACCGACCAGGGGGTGGTGCTGGCCAGCGTTCAGCTGCCGGACTCCGCCTCACTGGCGCGCACCGAGGCCTATATGGCCGAGCTGAGCTCCCGGATCGAGGAGATCGAGGGGGTCGAGTACAGCTCCGCCGTGGCAGGCTACGACATCCTCTCCAGCGCGGTGAATACCGCCCGGGGCGTGATGTTCATCAATATGCTGCCCTGGGAGGAGCGCGAGCTGACCGCCGATGAACTGGTAGGCCGCATCATGCAGCTGGGCGCCGAGATTCCTGGCGGCTCGGCCATGGCCTTCAACGTGCCGCCGATCATGGGGCTCTCCACCACCGGCGGTTTCACCGGCTACCTGCAGTCCTTCGAGGGGGCCAGCTCCGAAGAGCTCTTCCAGGCCTCGGCCCAGGTGATGCAGGCGGCGGCCGAGCACCCGGCGCTGGAGCAAGTGTTCACCACCTTCAACGTCAACGTGCCGGGCTACCGTGCCGAGATCGACCAGCAGAAGGCGCTCAGCTACGGGGTGCCGCTGGAGGAGCTCAACGCCACCCTGTCGAATACCTTCGGCAACGGTTTCGTCAACTACTTCAGCTACCAGAACCGCAACTTCCAAGTCTACCTGCAGAACGAGGACGAGTTCCGCAAGACGCCGGATGACATGAGCAAGGTCTATGTGCGTGGCGGCAACGGCGAGCGTATCCCGCTCTCGGAGTTCGTGACCCTGGAGCGCCAGGCCAAGCCGGCGGTGGTGTCACGCTTCGGTGTCTATCTGGGGGCCCAGTTCCAGGGCGGCCCGGCCGAAGGCTACAGCTCCGGCCAGGCGATCGCTGCCATGGAGAAGATCGTCGAGGAGGAGCTCGGCGGCAACTGGGGCATGGGCTGGACCGGCACCGCCTACCAGGAGAGTCAGGTGGGCAGCACCGCCAGCCTGGCGATCATCTTCGGCCTGCTGATGGTGTTCCTGATCCTGGCCGCACAGTACGAGAGCTGGTCGCTGCCGCTGGCGGTACTGACGGCCACGCCCTTCGCCTTCCTGGGCTCCATCGGCGGTATCGCCCTGCGCGGGCTGGATACCAGCGTCTACGTGGAGATCGGCATGCTGGTGGTGGTGGGCCTGGCGGCCAAGAACGCCATCCTGATCGTCGAGTTCGCCGAGCTGCAGCGCAAGGAGCTGGGCAAGACGATCCGCGAGGCCGCCATCAGCGCCGCGGAGCTGCGCTTCCGTCCCATCGTGATGACCTCCGTGGCCTTTATCTTCGGCACCCTGCCGCTGGCGCTGGCTACCGGCGCCAGCGACGTCAGCAGCCACCACATCGGCACCACGGTGGCGGTGGGCATGGCCTCGGTGGCGATACTGGGCAGCTTCTTCGTGCCCACCTTCTACGCCATGATCGCCGCCATCTCCGACTGGCTGGGACGCAAGCTGCAAGGCAAGGAGACGCAGCGCCAGGCCCCGGCATCCGAACAGGGCTAGCCCTGCTCGCAGTCGGGCCAGCATGACAAGGGGCGCCTCACGGGAGGCGCCCCCTGTTGTCATGGGCCCTTGTGCGACGGGCCATGACGCAGGTCACGGGGGGCTCGCCACGGGACGCGGCGGATCGGCTATAGTGAGGAGCAGGAGTTGATTCGTTGGCTAAACATTACCGCGAGGAGGTGGCCATGCAGTTCATTGTGGAGATTGCGCTGAGTTTTCCGGTGGTGGTATTCAGCGTGCTGATGCCGCTGGTACTGCTCTACTGGGTGCTGGTGGCGTTGCGCCTGGTGCCGCTGGAACTGTTCGAGCACGACAGCCTGAAGGGGGACTACCTCTCGAGCTCGCTGGTCGCTCTGGGCTTCGCTGGGGTGCCGGCCTCCTTCTCGCTGTCGGTGCTGCTGTTGCTGGCCGCGGCCATCACCCTGGCGGTGGAGCTGCTTGGCCTGCGCTGGCTTGACCTGGGCTTCTTCCGGGTGCCGCTGGGCGTGGTGGTGCTGTGGGGCGCCTTCGCCATCGCCTCGCCGTTGGCCGCGGCTCTCTGCGGTTCGATGCGGCGCTGGTTTCACCGCCACCTGCTCGGCCACCAGCGCTGCCTGCTGGGGGAGCATGTCGAGGTACTGGCCGAACCGGATGGCGAGGGCTGGACGCGTGCAACCCTGGTCGATGATCCGCAGCATGAGGTGCGCCTGCACGGCAAGGCAGACAGCATGCCTCACGTCGGCGAGCATCGGGTGCTGGTGAAATACGTGGCCGAGGAGGGCGCCTATCGCAGCGTCGACGCCACGGAGTTTCGAGAGGCGCGCTCACACCTCCACCGCCTGCGCCTTGGTGGAGGCCGCTCGGCCACCGTTTGATGGGTCTGAGTGGTTAGGCACGACGCATCAGGGCGAGCTGGGTATCCACCAGCTCGCGGCCCTTGGCCACCAGCGAGAAGCGCTCGTGGTTGCGCAGCCAGTCGTGGAAGAGGCCGCCGAGCATCGCCTGCATCAGCTCGGCGGCGATGACCGGCGAGAGGTCGTCGCGCAGATGGCCCAGGCGGGCGGCGCAGGCGAAGTAGTCGGCCTGCGCACCGCAGGCCTCGTCGGCCATCTCGTTCTGCATGGCCAGCGGGTCGATATCGCCGAACACCTCGCAGTGGTGAATCAGGATGGCGTGGACTCGCCGGTAGTGAGGCTGCTCCAGACGCTCGAACCCCTTCAGGATGGCCAGTCGAATGGCCTCCAGGGGGCGCTCCACCAGACTTGGATCACCGATCTCCGCAACCAGTTCCTGGAATGGCATGCGCACCCGGCCGAGCATCGCCTGGAAGAGGTCGGCCTTGTTGCGGAAGTGCCAGTAGACGGCACCGCGGGTCATGCCGGCGTGGCGGGCGATCTGTTCCAGGGAGGTACGGGCGACCCCCTTCTCGAGGAATACCTCCTCGGCGGCGTCGAGCAGTGCCTCGCGGGTGGCGGCGGCCTCGGCCTTGGTGCGTCGGGCCATGGAACGAGCCTCATGCGGGGAAAGATGCCAGTATTCTACCCGATCCCTTCGGGCATTTACATACAAGCATGTATGCCTGGCACCCTTGTCGACGTCATGGTTCGCGAGAGCCCTCGCCATCGCCGCTCGCGGGGCGTATAAGGATTCGGTGAACGTCAGCTCAAGGAGCGCCCGATGGCCAGAGCCCCCTTCGATCTCGCCGGCGTCAGGATTGCCGCCGGTTCCCGGACCCAGATCGACGTGCCCGCCGCACGCCTGTATACCCATGCGCCGCTCTCGATTCCGGTGGAGGTGGTGCACGGCCGCCAGGCAGGGCCCACGCTGCTGGTATGCGGTGGCATCCACGGTGATGAGATCAACGGCGTGGAGATCGTGCGCCGTCTGCTGCGTTCGAAGCAGCTCCAGGGGCTGCGCGGGACACTGATCGCCGCCCCCATCGTCAATGTCTTCGGTTTCGTGCAGCACAGTCGCTACCTGCCCGACCGGCGCGATCTCAACCGCTGCTTCCCGGGCAGTGAGTCGGGCTCCCTGGGCGGGCGCATGGCGGCACTGTTCCGCGAGGCGATCGTCGATCAGGCCACGCATATCATCGACCTGCACACCGGGGCGATCCACCGCACCAACCTGCCCCAGATCCGCGCCCAGTTGGTGGCGGGTAGCGAGACCGAACTCATGGCCAACGCCTTCGGGGCACCGGTGATCCTCAACGCCGAGCTGCGCGAGGGCAGCCTGCGTCACTACGCCCAGAATCGTGGCATCCCGGTGCTCACCTACGAGGCCGGCGAGGCGTTGCGCTTCGACGAGTGGGCGATCACCCCCGGCGTGCGTGGGGTGATCAGGGTGATGCGCCGCCTGGGGATGCTGGCCGGTGAGCGGCGTCGTCGCGATCCGCCGGCCGCCGAGGTGGCCAATGGCTCGAGCTGGGCACGGGCACCCATCGACGGCATCCTGCGCCCCAAGGTGCGCCTGGGTGCCCGGGTGGCCAAGGGCGATGTGCTGGGCCGGGTGGCGGATCCCTTCGGCAACGCGGAAGGAGAGGTGCATGCCATGGCCGACGGTATCGTCATCGGCATGAGCCGCTTGCCGCTGGCCAACGAGGGCGAGGCGCTGTTCCATATCGCGCGCTTCGATGCCATCGAGGAGGCGGAGAGCGCCATCGAGGACTTCCACTCCAGCCTGGAGCCGCCACCCGACCCGCTCTACTGAATAGTGTGCTGAGTGTGTACCGAGTGGCCTCAGGCCACGGCGCGGGTCTCGCGCTCGGTGACCAGGCCCAGGGCATCGTCGAACACCGACAGGCCCGCGCCCTCGCGATGGGCGTTCTCTGAGAGGTGACGGCGGAACTTGCGTCCGCCCGGCTGGCCCTGGAAGAGCCCCAGCAGGTGGCGGGTGAGGTGGTTGAGCTTGGCGCCCTCGTCGAGGCGACGGGCGATATAGGGGCGCAGGGCGCGGGCCGCGCCGTGGCGGCTCTCGGCCGGCCCCGGCACGCCGTAGAGGGCCTGGTCGACGCCGGCCAGCAGCCAGGGGTTCTGATAGGCCTCGCGGCCGATCATCACGCTGTCGACGCGCTCGAGCTGCTCGCGGCACTCGTCCAATGTCGTGATGCCGCCGTTGATGCCGATGTGAAGCTCGGGGCGGCTCGCCTTGAGGCGATGCACCCGCGGGTAGTTGAGCGGCGGCACGTCGCGGTTCTCCTTGGGGGAGAGCCCCTCGAGCCACGCCTTGCGGGCGTGCACGATGAAGGTGTCGCAGCCGGCGTCGGCGACGATCTCGATGAAGCGCGAAAGATCCGTGTCCTCGTCCTGGTCGTCGATGCCGATGCGACACTTGACGGTGACCGGGATCGATACCGCCTCGTGCATGGCGCGCACGGCGGCGGCCACCTTCTCCGGGTGGCCCATCAGGCAGGCGCCGATCAGGTTGTTCTGCACCCGATCGCTCGGACAACCGACGTTGAGGTTGACCTCGTCATAGCCCCACGCCTCGGCGATGGCCGCGCACTCGGCCAGCTCGCCGGCATCGCTGCCGCCCAGCTGCAGGGCGAGGGGATGCTCCACCTCATCAAAGCCGAGGAAGCGCTCGCGAGGACTACCGTGCAGGATGGCCCCGGTGGTCACCATCTCGGTATAGAGCAGGGCGTGGCGCGTCAGGGTCCGGACGAAGGCGCGGTAGTCGCGGGTCGTCCAGTCCATCATGGGGGCCACGGAGAAGGTACGGTCGAGCTGGGGCATCGGCATCACGGGTGTCGGTCGAGAAGGCGCATAGTTTATCAGTCCCCCGCGGTCAGGCCGAGGGGTGGACGACGCCAGTCCCCCGGGAGTGGTAGCCTGAGAGTTAATGACATAGTCGGAGATGGCAGATGGCAAGGGCTCGATGCGCGATACTTTCGTGGGCGTTGCTGGTAGGAATGGCGCTGGCGACGGCCGGGTGCGGTGGCGAGGGCGAGCCGCCGGCGAGCGAGCCAGCCGAGACGAGCTCCGCCGCCGAGACTCCTGAGCCGCAGGTTGCGCCCGAGCCCGAGGCACCCGAGGTGCCGCCCTTCGACCAGCCGGCGGCGATCGAGATTACCTCCCGACTGGGTAGTGATCGGCGTCTGACGGTGGAGGGCAGCACCAACCTGCCCGAGGCAACTCGCCTGCAGGTCATCGTGGAGAGGGAACTCAGCGGGGTGCGCTGGCGCGAGCGCGTGTCGGTGGAGGCTGGCGGTTTCGTGGCGGGTCCCTTCGGCCCCGGCAGCGGGCTGCCGGATGGTGGCTATCGCGTCACCGTCGATGTGCAGGAGAGCAGCGTTCAGCCACGTTCGGTGCGTGACCGTCTGGGCGAGGAGAACGAGCATCTCAGCGGTCCCCTGGTGGGGCAATCCAGGCATGGCCTGGGGCAGGTGGCGAGCTTCAGCCAGCGTTTCCTGGTGGGCAGCGAGACGCGCCGTACCCACGATCGGGTGGAAGTGCTGCGAGTCGAGTAGGCGCCCGTCCGAAGGGCGCCGCTAGCCGATCATGTCTGTAGCAGGCCGGGCTGCCAGCGTGCCAGCAGCTTGCCCAGCAGCAGGGTGTCGGAGGTGTAGCCCGAGGAGGTGTCGGCGCCGGGGTGGGCGAAGCGCAGGGCGCCGTCCGTGGCCTGGGTGACGTGGCGTACCCGGTGCTCGCCCTCCTGCTGGATCAGGTAGAGGCCGGCGCGGCGGAAGATGTCGGTGGGCGCCACGGCGACCAGGTCGCCGGGGGCGAGATAGTCGAAGGGCTCGTCGGGGGCCGGCGTGACCAGGAAGCAGTCGCCCTCCCACTCGAGTTCGGGCACCAGTTCGAAGGGCAGGTCGATGCGACCGGCGTGGCGATCATGCCAGGGGGCCGGCGGGTGTCTCCGCAGATAGAGCGGCGCGGCGCGGTTACTGCTGTCACCCTCCAGCAGGCGGGAGAGCGGGCATTCCAGGGCGCGGGCCAGGGCGACCAGGCGCTCATGACCGATCTGCTTGATGGCCCCGGACTCCCAGTAGGAGATGGTCACGTCCGAGACACCCACCCGGCGAGCGAGGGCGGCCTTGTTGAGCTTGGCTTCCTCGCGCAACGCCTTGATCCGCGGGCCTAGTTGGTGCATGTCTCCATCCTGTCGACTTTCGTGAGGTTGTTGTGATGACCCAAGATGATCTGCGATCAACTGGGCCTGTGCAATAGCGTGCAGCCAACGCTGCATCAGCGTGGACTACCAGGCGACCGGCTCGCCAGCCCAGTCGTAGAAGCTGCCGCTCTCCTCGGAGGCGCGTTCGCCCAGCACGGTGAGCAGCCGTTCGGCGACGAAGGCCTGGGAGAACAGCTTGCCCTCGGGAACCCGTGCCTGGAAGGGGCGGGAGAGACCGGTATCGGTGGTGCCCGGATGCAGGCAGACCACCGTGATGTCGGGGTTGAGGCGGCGCAACTCAACCGCCGCGGTCCGCATCAGCATGTTATGGGCTGCCTTGCTGGCGCGGTAGCCGTACCAGCCGCCTAGGCGATTGTCCCCGATGGAGCCCACTCGAGCCGACAGACTGGCCACCAGCGCGGGGTGTCTTCCCTTCAGGGCGGGCTGCAGCGCCTGGATCAGCATCGCCGGCAGGATGGCATTGATCTCGAACAGCTGCGCCAGCGCCTGTGGGTCTAGGTCGTCGAGGCGCTTCTCCGGGTGGATCCCATGGCCCTCGTCGTGAAGCAGGCCGATGGCATTGAACAGCAGGTGCAGCGGGCGGCCGTCGAGATGGTGTGCCAGGCCCGCGCGCCCCTCCGGTGTGGCGAGATCCAGGGCCAGGCCCTCGAAGCGCTCGTCGTTGCGGCTTGTCGGCTGGCGGCTGACGGCAATCACGCGGCCGGGTCGCGGACTCGCCAGCAGGGCGTCCACCACGGCAGCGCCGATGCCGCCTCCGGCACCGGTAATCAGGGCGGTAAAGCCCTCGGGGAGTTGGCCGAGCATCACGCTCTCCTTCGCAGATGACCAGACATTGACCCCGGTCAGGCAGGATGATTCCCGGCCACGGCTGCCGAGGCGTCGGCAGGTGCGTATAATGCCGCCATCCATCCACCATCGGACCCGGGACACCGTAACGACATGACCGTACGCACGCGTATCGCGCCATCACCGACCGGCGACCCCCACGTCGGCACCGCCTACATCGCCCTGTTCAATCTGTGCTTCGCCCGCCAGCACGGCGGTCAGTTCATCCTGCGCATCGAAGATACCGACCGGGTGCGCTCCACCGCCGAATCGGAACAGATGATCCTCGACTCGCTGCGCTGGCTGGGCCTGGAGTGGGACGAGGGGCCCGACGTGGGCGGCCCCCATGGCCCCTACCGCCAGAGCGAACGCGGCGATATCTACGCGGAGTACGCCCGGCAGCTGATCGAGTCGGGCCACGCCTTCCGCTGCTACCGCACCAGCGAGGAGCTGGACGAGCTGCGCGAGGCGCGCAAGGCCGCGGGCATGCACCTGGCGCTCAAGCCCGCCGACCTGGCTCTGCCCGCCGAGGAACAGGCACGCCGCGAGAAGGAGGGGTGGCCACATGTAGTGCGCATGCAGGTGCCGGCCAGCGGTACCTGTGTGGTGCAGGACATGCTGCGCGGCACCATCGAGGTGGACTGGGCCCAGGTGGATGCCCAGATCCTGCTCAAGTCCGACGGCATGCCCACCTACCACCTGGCCAATGTAGTGGACGACCACCTGATGGGCATCACCCATGTGCTGCGCGGCGAGGAGTGGATCAACTCCGCCCCCAAGCACCAGCTGCTCTATGAGTACTTCGGCTGGGAGATGCCCGAACTCTGCCATATGCCGCTGCTGCGCAACCCGGACAAGTCGAAGCTCTCCAAGCGCAAGAACCCGACCTCCATCAACTACTACCGGCGCATGGGTTACCTGCCCCAGGCGGTGACCAACTACCTGGGCCGCATGGGCTGGTCGATGCCCGACGAGCGTGAGAAGTTCAGCCTCGACGAGATGATGGCCCACTTCGATATCCAGCGGGTCTCGCTGGGCGGGCCGGTCTTCGACCTGGAGAAGCTGACCTGGCTCAACGGCCTCTATATCCGCGAGGAGCTGGACGACGAGGGTTTCCTCAAGGCGCTGATGGAGTGGGCCTTCAACGAGCCCTACGTCAGGGAGATCCTGCCCCAGGTGCGGCCACGCGTGGAGACCCTCTCCGAGGTGGTGCCGCTCGCGGGGCACTTCTTCTCCGGCCTGCCGCGCATCACCGAGGAGAGCTTCGACGGTGTGAAGCTGGGCCGCGAGGACCTGCTCAAGCTGCTGCAGTTCCTGGTGTGGCGTTTCGAGACGCTACCCGCCTGGCACAAGGAGGCGCTGCTCGCCGAGGTCAAGGCGCTTGCGGCACACTTCGAGCTCAAGATGAAGGAGTTCCTGGCTCCGGTGTTCATTGCCGTGACCGGCTCGCCCTCCAGCACCTCGGTGATGGATGCCATGGCGATCCTCGGCTCGGACATGACCCGGGCACGGCTGCGCCACGCCATCGAGGTGCTGGGCGGTGTCTCCAAGAAGCAGGCCAAGCGCTTCGAGAAGGAATACAGGGAGCTCTGAAAAATAGTTGACGAAGTCGGGGCGGATCAGTAACATACGCCTCGTCTTCACGGCACGTTGGGGCCTTAGCTCAGCTGGGAGAGCGCAACACTGGCAGTGTTGAGGTCAGCGGTTCGATCCCGCTAGGCTCCACCAATTCGTGCGCAGCGTGAAGGTCACGTCCCATTCGTCTAGTGGCCTAGGACACCGCCCTTTCACGGCGGGAACAGGGGTTCGAACCCCCTATGGGACGCCATCTTGATTCAAAAAGGGCACCCCCTTGCGGGTGCCCTTTTTGTTCCCCGGTGATACCTCAAAGCGCCTGTTGCCAGCGTTGACATTTCTCACGTTATACCCCCTCCCTGACGCCGATTTCGTGGCGATTTCCGCTTGACTTGTCCACTCGGCATGGTTCCGTGCGGCTGTCTGTGCATAGTTCGGCCGCAAAGGCCCGTGCTGCCTGGCTTTTAATTAAATCCCTTTAAAAACAACAGTTTATACGCGATCAAAAAATGATCAATCTAAGCTCAGGCCGCTGATCATGGCGATTGTGAGACCTTTTCGAGGGGTTTTGAACAGGGTTATCCACAGAATGTGTGGAAAACGCCGGGGCGGTGGAAAAACAACCTTGCGGCGGCCCTGAAGGCCGCCGCGGGAAAGGGTCAGTCGGGCTTCACGGCGCGCAGGCGACGCAGCAGCGAGGAGGTGTCCCAGCGACCGCCGCCCATTATCTGGACGTCGGCATAGAACTGGTCGACCAGGGCGGTCACCGGCAGGCGAGCCTGGAGTCGGCGTGCCTGTTCCAGGCAGATGCCGAGATCCTTGCGCATCCAGTCAACGGCGAAGCCGTGCTCATATTCGTCGGCGATCATGGTCCCGTGGCGGTTCTCCATCTGCCAGGAGCCGGCGGCCCCCTTGGAGATCACGTCCACTACCCGCTGGCGGTCGAGACCGGCCTGCTCGGCAAAGTGCAGCCCCTCGGCCAGCCCCTGGACCAGGCCGGCGATGCAGATCTGATTGACCATCTTGGTGAGCTGGCCGCTGCCGGCGGGGCCCATCAGCGTCACCGCGCGACCGTAGTGGCCGAGTAGCGGCTCGATACGGGCAAAATCGGCGTCATCGCCACCGCACATGATGGTCAGGGCGCCGTTCTCGGCGCCCTGCTGGCCGCCGGAGACCGGGGCGTCCACGAAGCCGATGCCGCGCTCGCGGCAAGCGGCATCCAGCTCCTCGGCGAGATCAGCGGAAGCCGTGGTGTGGTCCACCAGCAGGCTGCCCTCGGCCATGCCGGAGAGGGCGCCGTTCTCGCCGGTGGTGACCTCACGTACATCGTCGTCGTTGCCCACGCAGACCAGTACCAGGTCGGCACCGCTGGCGGCCTCGCAGGGCGTTGCGTGGTGGCTGCCTCCGTGTTCCCCGGCCCAGGCCTCGGCCTTGGCCGGGGTGCGGTTGTAGACGCGCACGTCGAGGCCTGCGCGGGCGAGGTGGCCGGCCATGGGGTAGCCCATCACGCCCAGGCCGATAAAGGCGACGGTGGAGATCTTCTGGCTCATGGAGAATTCCTTGTTCTTCGGGTTGGGATAACGCAGAAAACCGCCCGAAGGCGGCTTTCTGTGATGGGTCGCGATGCCTGCCAGCGACTTACTTGGCAGGATAGTCGCGCTGATCGTGGCCCGTATAGAGCTGGCGCGGGCGACCGATCTTGTAGCTGTCGCTGAGCATCTCGTGCCAGTGGGAGATCCAGCCGATGGTGCGCGACACCGCGAAGATCACGGTGAACATGTTGGTCGGGATGCCCATGGCCTTGAGGATGATGCCGGAGTAGAAGTCGACGTTGGGGTAGAGCTTGCGCTCGACGAAGTACTCGTCCTCCAGGGCGATCTGCTCCAGACGCTTGGCGATCTTGAGCTGCGGGTCGTCGATGCCGAGCTCGGCCAGGACCTCATCGCAGGTCTCCTTCATCACCTTGGCGCGCGGGTCGAAGTTGCGATAGACGCGGTGGCCGAAGCCCATCAGCTTGAAGGGATCATCCTTGTCCTTGGCCTTGTCGATGAAGCGCTGGATGTTCTCCTCGGAGTCGTCACCGATCTCGTCGAGCATCTTGAGCACCGCCTCGTTGGCGCCGCCGTGGGCCGGGCCCCACAGGGCCGCGATGCCGGCACTGATGCAGGCGAACGGATTGGCGCCGGTGGAGCCCGCCAGGCGCACCGTGGAGGTGGAGGCGTTCTGCTCGTGGTCGGCATGCAGCATGAAGATGCGGTCCATCGCCTTGGCGTAGACCGGGTTGATCTTGTACTCCTCGCACGGCGTGCTGAACATCATGTAGAGGAAGTTCTCTGCATAGTTCAGGTCGTTGCGCGGGTAGTTGAACGGCTGGCCCACATTGTACTTGTAGGACATCGCGGCGATGGTCGGCATCTTGGCGATCAGGCGGATCGCGCTGATGATGCGATCCTCCTCGACGTTGATGTCCATGTGGTCGTGATAGAAGGCGGCCAGGCCACCCACGACGCCGCACAGGATCGACATCGGATGGGCATCGCGACGGAAGCCCTTGAAGAAGTTGTTGATCTGGTCGTGGACCATGGTGTGGTTGCTGACCCGCGACTCGAAGTCGGCGTACTGCTCATCGTTGGGCAGTTCGCCGAATAGCAGCAGGTAGCAGAGCTCGACGAAGTTCGACTCCTTCGCCAGCTGGTCGATGGGGTAGCCGCGATGCAGCAGGACGCCCTTGCCACCATCGATGTAGGTGATGGCCGACTGGCAGGAGGAGGTGGCCATGAAGCCGGGATCATAGGTGAACAAGCCCTCGGCGCCGAGTCCACGGACGTCGACGACGTCGGGGCCCAGGGAGCCCGAGTAGACGGGCAGTTCGATCGTCTTGTCCAGGCCGTCAACCGTCAGCGTCGCTTTCCTGTCAGCCATGAAAGGCCTCCTCTCGAGTTCGTGATTAGGGCGATAAGTCATTCATTCTTTGGCGTCTTCGCAGGGGGATGCCGGCGAAAAAGGTTCGCCCACTATAGAAGCGTCCCAGCGATTGTCAATTAGCCCATGGCGAGGGCTCTCATCTACTCTGATCGTCTTGTTGCATAGGACTTGCATAGGAAATGGTGCAAAGCACCATTGTGCGGGGGCTGCCCGGCGGCTCACGACGGCACAGCGGAGAAAAGGGAAGGGCGAAAGCTTTGTACCATGGTCTAGTCGGGGGCCGCCCGGTTTGTCATGGGCCGGGCGGGCCCCTATAATCCACCCCGCGCGACTGGCAGGTACAGCCGGTCTTGCCGCCCTCCGGCAACGGCCGATGCCTTCCCGAAACCACCGCCCGCCCGGCGCCTGTCCAGGCTTCCCAAAGCGGGCCATAGAGAGTGTGTAGAGAGCCGTGAATAGCAAACGACCCGTAAATCTGGATCTGTCCACGATACAGTTTCCGCTACCCGCCCTGACGTCGATCGCTCACCGCATCACCGGCGTCATCCTTTTCATTGGCCTGATCTTTGCCTTCTGGGCGTTGAGCACATCGCTCTCCTCCCCGGCAGGCTTTGTCGCGGTAAGCGATGCACTGGCCGGCAACTTCCTGGCCAAGCTGGTCGCCTGGGGTCTGCTGTCTGCCTTGGCATTCCACTTCGTTGCCGGCATCAAGCACCTGCTGATGGACATGGATATCGGCGTGACCCTCGAGGGCGGCCACAAGAAGGCGCAGATCACCGTGGTGGTGAGCGCCGTACTGATCATTCTGGCGGGAGTCTGGGTATGGTAACCAACGTCACGAACCTCGGTCGCAGTGGCCTCTCCGACTGGCTGATCCAGCGGGTCTCGGCCATCATCCTGGCGCTCTATACGCTCTTCATCGTTCTCTACCTGCTGTTCAACCCGAATCTCGACTACGCGACCTGGAGTGGCCTGTTCGCCCAGACCTGGATGCGCATCTTCTCGCTGCTGGCCTTCGTCTCTCTGGCTGGCCACGCCTGGGTGGGGCTGTGGACCGTGACCACCGACTATCTCAAGCCGACCGCCATCCGCGTGACCGTTCAACTTCTTGTCATCCTGGCCATTTTTGCCTTCCTGGTCTGGGGCATTCAGATTCTGTGGGGAGCCTGATTCATGTCCAACATGCGTAGCCTGACCTTCGACGCCATCATCATCGGCGGTGGCGGTGCCGGCCTGCGGGCCGCCCTGGAACTCGCCAAGTCCGGCAAGAAGACCGCGGTACTCTCCAAGGTCTTCCCGACCCGCTCGCACACCGTGTCTGCCCAGGGTGGCATCACCTGTGCCATCGCCTCGGCCGATCCCAACGACGACTGGCGCTGGCATATGTACGACACCGTCAAGGGCGGCGACTATATCGCCGACCAGGACGCCGCCGAATACATGTGCTCCGAGGGTCCCAAGGCCGTCTTCGAACTCGAGCACATGGGCCTGCCGTTCTCGCGCTTCGACAACGGCCGCATCTACCAGCGTCCGTTCGGTGGCCAGTCCAAGGACTTTGGCGCCGGTGGCCAGGCGGCACGCACCTGTGCGGCGGCTGACCGTACCGGTCACGCCCTGCTGCACACGCTTTATCAGAACAACCTGAAGAACAACACCACCTTCCTCAACGAGTGGTATGCCGTCGATCTGGTCAAGAATGCCAACGGCGACGTGGTGGGCTGCATCGCCATGGACATCGAGACCGGCGAAGTGGTGCACGTCAAGTCCAAGGCGACCGTGCTGGCCACCGGTGGCTCCGGTCGTATCTACGCCTCCACCACCAATGCCCTGATCAACACCGGTGATGGCATCGGCATGGCGCTGCGCGCCGGCTTCCCGATGCAGGACATGGAAATGTGGCAGTTCCACCCCACCGGCATCTACGGTGCGGGCACCCTGGTCACCGAGGGTTGCCGTGGCGAGGGTGGCTACCTGGTCAACAAGGATGGCGAACGCTTCATGGAGCGCTATGCGCCCAACGCCAAGGACCTGGCCGGCCGCGACGTGGTCGCGCGTTCCATGGTCATGGAGATCCTCGAGGGCCGTGGCTGCGGCGAGAACGGCGACCACGTCTACCTCAAGCTGGATCACCTGGGCGAGGAAGTCCTCGGCAAGCGTCTGCCCGGCATCGTCGAGCTCTCCAAGACCTTTGCCCACGTGGACCCGGCCAAGGAGCCGATCCCGGTTGTGCCGACCTGTCACTACATGATGGGTGGCGTGCCGACCAACGTGCACGGCCAGGCCATCATGCGTGGTGAAGACGGCAAGGACCAGATCGTCAACGGCCTGTTCGCCTGTGGCGAGGCGGCCTGTGTCTCGGTCCACGGCGCCAACCGCCTGGGTGGCAACTCGCTGCTCGACCTGGTGGTGTTCGGCCGCGCGGCGGGCATGTTCATCGAAGGCGCGCTCAACGAGGGCATCGACTACCTCGACGCCTCCGAGTCCGACGTCGAGACCGCGATGAAGCGCATCACGCGCTGGAACGAGTCCGAGGGCGGCGAGACCGTGCCGGAGCTCAAGCGTGAACTGCAGGCCATCATGCAGAACTCCTTCGGCGTGTTCCGCGAAGAGGAGAACATGCAGAAGGGTGTCAAGCAGCTGGCCGAACTGCGTGGCCGTATCGCCAACGCCTACCTGCCCGACAAGACCAACGCCTTCAACACCGCGCGTGTCGAGGCGCTGGAGCTGGACAACCTGATGGAGGTCGCCGAGGCCACTGCCATCGCCGCCCTCGAGCGCAAGGAGAGCCGTGGCGCCCACTCTCGCTACGACTACCCGGACCGTGACGACGTCAACTGGCTGAAGCATTCGCTCTACTTCCCGGCCGACAAGTCGGTCGGTCAGCGCGATGTGAACTTCAAGCCCAGGACCGTCGACACCTTCGAGCCGAAAGTCCGTACCTACTAATTCAGCAAATACGAGGGTGAGCCACGATGCTTCAGGTATCCATCTACCGCTACAATCCGGAGACCGACTCCGCGCCCTACATGCAGGAGTTCCAGGTCGACACCCAGGGCCGCGACGTCATGGTTCTCGACGTCCTGCACATGATGAAGGAGCAGGATAACGGCCTGGCCTACCGTCGCAGCTGCCGCGAGGGCGTGTGCGGCTCCGACGGCATGAACATGAACGGCAAGAACGGCCTGGCCTGCATCACGCCGCTTTCCGAGGTGGTCAAGGGCAACAAGCTTACGCTGCGCCCGCTGCCTGGCCTGCCGGTGATCCGCGACCTGGTGGTCGACATGGGGCTGTTCTATCAGCAGTACGAGCGCATCCAGCCCTACCTGCAGAACGATGAGCCGGCGCCGGCCATCGAGCGCCTGCAGTCACCGGAGGATCGCGACAAGCTCGACGGCCTCTACGAGTGCATCCTGTGCGCCTGCTGCTCCACCTCCTGCCCGTCGTTCTGGTGGAACCCGGACAAGTTCGTGGGTCCCGCGGGTCTGCTGCAGTCCTACCGCTTCCTGGTGGACTCCCGCGATACCGCCACCCGCGAGCGCCTGTCCGAGCTCGAGGATCCGTTCAGCGTGTTCCGCTGCCGCGGCATCATGAACTGCGTGGCGGTGTGCCCCAAGGGGCTCAACCCCACTCGCGCGATCGGCAAGATCCGCGAGATGCTGTTGGCCAACGGTAGCTGAGTCGATGGCACTTAAATCGTGTTCCGGGGCTTGGTATCATATGTCCAGCCCATCTCCTGCGACCATGGGTCGCGGGTAGCAGGGACACAGTGTTGGAAGCCGGTGCCCTGGGTGCCGGCTTCTGACCATGAAATTCAAGGTTTCCGGCCAGCGACGGCCGGAAGCGCCGGATACGCATAGGCCCCAGCCGGCAGGGCACCCCCGATGTCGCCGTGGCCGCGTCGCGGTGACGCCGATCACACCCCATCAGTGCAGGGTGACCGAGAGATGCAACAAGGCATAATGGAGTTGATGTGGCGCTCCTCCCACGTCACTGGCAGCAATGTCCACTACGTGGAAGCGCTCTACGAGCAGTACCTCGATGACCCCTCCGCCGTTCCCGACGAGTGGCGCCAGTACTTCGACGAGTTGCCGCGCCCCGAAGACGGCCCCTCCCACGATGTTCCCCTGGCCCCGGTCCGCGAACAGTTCCACCAGCTCGGCAAGCAGCGTCGTACGGCACTGGCACCCGCTGCTGCCGATGGCGAGGAAAATCGCAAGCAGGTCAGGGTCCTGCAGCTGATCAACGCCTACCGCTTCCGCGGTCACCAGAAGGCCAATATCGATCCGCTGGGACTGCGCAGCCAGATGCCGGTTCCCGACCTCGACCTCTCCTTCCATCAGCTGTCGAAGAGTGACCTCGATACCGAGTTCCAGACCGGTTCGTTCTTCCTGGGCATGGACAAGGCTCCGCTCAAGGAGATCGTCGACGCCCTGGAGCAGACCTATTGTCGCTCCATCGGCTGCGAGATCATGCATATCGTCGACACCGAGGAGAAGCGCTGGCTGCAGCAGCGCTTCGAGTCGGTGCGCAGCGCGCCCACCTTCAGCAATCAGGTGCGCCAGCATGTGCTGGAGCGCCTGACCGCTGCCGAGGGCCTGGAGAACTACCTGGCCTCCAAGTACCCGGGTACCAAGCGCTTCGGCCTGGAGGGGGGCGAGTCCTTCATTCCGATGATGGACGAACTGATCCAGCGTGGTGGTGGGTATGGCGTCAAGGAAGTCGTGATCGGCATGGCGCACCGCGGTCGCCTCAACCTGCTGGTCAACATCCTCGGCAAGAACCCCGGCGAGCTGATCGACGAGTTCGACGGCAAGAAGGTGATCGAGCGCGGCTCCGGTGACGTCAAGTACCACCAGGGCTTCAGTTCCAACGTGATGACGCCGGGCGGCGAAGTGCACCTGGCACTGGCCTTCAACCCCTCCCACCTGGAGATCGTCTCCCCGGTGGTCGAGGGCTCGGTGCGTGCTCGCCAGGATCGCCGTGACGACAGCGACGGCACCAAGGTGCTGCCGATCAACGTGCACGGCGATGCGGCCTTCGCCGGTCAGGGCGTGGTCATGGAGACCTTCCAGATGTCCCAGACCCGTGCCTACAAGACCGGCGGCACGCTGCACATCGTCATCAACAACCAGGTCGGCTTCACTACCTCGCATCCCGAGGACTCGCGTTCCACCGAGTACTGCACCGATATCGCCAAGATGGTCCAGGCGCCGATCTTCCACGTCAACGGTGACGATCCGGACGCGGTGCTGCACGCGACCCAGGTGGCGCTCGACTACCGCCAGCAGTTCAAGAAGGACGTGGTGATCGACCTCGTCTGCTACCGCCGCCGTGGTCACAACGAGGCCGACGAGCCCAGCGGCACCCAGCCGATGATGTACCGCAAGATCAAGGATCACCCTTCCTCGCGGGCCGTCTACGCGCAGCGTCTGGTAGAGCAGGGCGTGCTCTCCGAGGACGAGGCCAAGGCGATGATCGAGACCTATCGCGAGGACCTGATGGCCGGTAACCATGTGGCCAATGCCCTGGTTCAGGAGCCCAACACCTCGCTGTTCGTCGACTGGAAGCCCTACCTGGGACACGAGTGGACCGGCCACGCCGACACCTCGGTGCCGATGAAGAAGCTGCAGCGCCTGGCGGCGAAGATGTGCGAGATTCCCGACGGGGTCGAGGTCCAGCGTCAGGTGGCCAAGATCTACGACGACCGCCGCAAGATGCAGGCCGGCGGCATGGCCCTCAACTGGGGCTTCGCCGAGACCCTGGCCTACGCCACCCTCATCGACCAGGGGCATCCGGTACGCATCACCGGCCAGGACGTGGGTCGCGGCACCTTCTCCCACCGCCATGCGGTGGTGCACAACCAGAAGGACGGCAGCGCCTACGTTCCCCTGCAGCACATGGCGGACGGTCAGCCGCGCTTCACCATCCATGACTCCTTCCTCTCCGAGGAGGCGGTGCTCGGCTTCGAGTATGGCTATGCCACCACCGCCCCCAATGATCTGGTGATCTGGGAGGCGCAGTTCGGGGACTTCTTCAATGGCGCCCAGGTGGTGGTCGACCAGTTCATCTCCTCCGGCGAGACCAAGTGGGGTCGGCTGTGCGGCCTGACCATGCTGCTGCCCCATGGCTACGAGGGGCAGGGCCCCGAGCACTCCTCGGCCCGTCTGGAGCGCTTCCTGCAGATGTGCGCCGAGCACAACATGCAGGTCTGTGTGCCCACCACCCCGGCGCAGATCTTCCATCTGCTGCGTCGTCAGGTGATCCGCAAGGTGCGAAAGCCGCTGGTGGTGATGTCGCCCAAGAGTCTGCTGCGCCACAAGGATGCCACCTCCAGCCTCGACGAGCTGGCCGAGGGCAAGTTCCAGATGGTGCTGCCCGATCAGGCCAACCTCGAGGCGGCCAGCGTGGAGCGCATCATCCTGTGTGCCGGCAAGGTCTACTACGATCTGGCGGCCTGGCGTCAGGAGAACGGTCGGGACGACGTGGCCATCCTGCGCGTCGAGCAGCTCTACCCCTTCCCCAAGGAGGAGCTGTTCGAGGCGATCCAGGCCTATACCAACGTTACCGATATCGTGTGGTGTCAGGAGGAGCCGCTCAACCAGGGCGCCTGGTATCCGAGCCAGCACCATATGCGTGCCGTGGCGGACATGCTCAAGGACGGTCTGGGAGGCAAGCTCAAGTTTGCCGGCCGGCCGGCCTCGGCGGCTCCCGCTGCCGGCTATATGTCCGTGCACACTGAACAGCAGCGCCAGCTGGTGGAAGACGCCTTCAATCTGTAACGGCGCCCACCAGGACGAGAGAGAACTCACAAGGGATACGACATGGCTACCGAGATCAAGGCCCCAACCTTTCCGGAATCCGTTGCCGAGGGCAGCGTTGCTGCCTGGCACAAGAAGCCGGGTGACAGCGTCGAGCGTGACGAGCTGATCGTCGAGATCGAGACCGACAAGGTCGTGCTCGAGGTGCTGGCCCCCGAGGCGGGCGTCCTCGCCGAAGTGCTCGCCGAGGAGGGCGAGACCGTGGAGTCCGAGCAGGTGCTGGGAAGTATCGGTGAAGGCTCAGGCGACAAGCCGCAGGCCCAGGGCAACGACAAGGCCGATGCCAAGGCCGAGAAGAAGGACGACGCCAAGGTCGACAAGCCGGCCGGCGGTGGCAAGCAGCATGAAGTGAAAGCGCCGACCTTCCCGGAGTCGATCCAGGAAGGCACCGTGGCCAGTTGGAGCAAGCAGGTTGGCGAAGCGGTCAAGCGCGACGAGGTGCTGGCCGAGATCGAGACCGACAAGGTGGTGCTCGAGGTGGTCGCCCCCGCCGATGGCGCGCTCGCCGAGATCAAGGCCGAGGAGGGCAGCCAGGTCACCTCCGAGCAGGTGCTGGCGATCTTTGCCGAAGGCGCCGGCGGCGAGGCGAGCACTTCCGCCGATGCCGAACCGGCCGCCTCCGCCGATGACGGCGCCAGTGACGAGAAGGTGGGCGACAAGATCCTCGCCCCCGCCGCGCGCAAGCTGGTCGCCGAGCACGACCTCGATGTCAGCAAGATCGAGGGCACCGGCAAGGGCGGGCGCATCCTCAAGGAGGACGTGCAGCGCGCCGTGAAGGAGGGCTCGGCCAGCAAGTCCGCCAAGGCTTCCGGTGGTGGTGCCGCCAAGGCCGCTGCCGCGGCACCCGCCGTCGAGGGCGAGCGCCCCGAGAAGCGCGTGCCGATGAGCCGCCTGCGCCAGACCATCGCCAAGCGACTGGTTCAGGCCCAGCAGACCGCCGCCATGCTGACCACCTACAACGAGGTGGACATGGGCGCAGTCATGGACCTGCGTGCCCAGTACAAGGACACCTTCGTCAAGACCCACGACGTCAAGCTCGGCTTCATGGGCTTCTTCGTCAAGGCGGCAAGCGAAGCGCTCAAGCGCTTCCCGGACGTCAACGCCTCCATCGACGGTACCGACATCGTCTATCATGGCTACCAGGACATCGGCGTGGCGGTCTCCACCGACCGTGGCCTGGTGGTGCCGGTGCTGCGCGATACCGACAGCATGAAGATCGCCGATGTCGAGAAGGGCATCGTCGACTTCGGGAAGCGGGCCCGTGACGGCAAGCTCGGCATCGACGAGATGCAGGGCGGTACCTTCACCATCACCAACGGCGGCATCTTCGGTTCGTTGATGTCCACGCCGATCATCAACCCGCCGCAGACCGCCATCCTGGGCATGCACAAGATCCAGGAGCGCCCCATGGCGGTGAACGGCAAGGTCGAGATCCGCCCGATGATGTACCTGGCGGTCTCCTATGACCACCGCATGATCGACGGCAAGGACGCGGTGCAGTTCCTGGTCACCATCAAGGAGCTGCTGGAAGATCCGGCGCGCCTGCTGCTGGACATCTGAGCGGCAAGAGCCGCCGGTTGACCCCGGCGGCGCCTGAATCCAAGACATGCAACAGGAGCCAACATGGCCGACAAGTATGATGTGATCGTGATCGGTGCGGGCCCCGGTGGTTACGTGGCCGCCATTCGCGCCGCCCAGATGGGTCTCAAGACTGCCTGCGTCGAGAAGTGGATCGGCAAGGAAGGCAAGGTGGTGTTCGGCGGTACCTGCCTGAACGTGGGCTGCATCCCCTCCAAGGCGCTGCTCGAGGCCTCCCACAAGTTCGTCGAGGCCAAGCATGACTTCGATGACATGGGCATCCAGGCCGGCGACGTCCAGATGGACGTCAAGAAGATGATCGCCCGCAAGGACAAGATCGTGAAGAACCTCACCGGTGGCATCGCCGGCCTGTTCAAGGCCAACGGCGTGACCGGCATCGAGGGCACCGGCAAGGTGACCGGCAGCAAGCAGGTCGAGGTCACCGACCAGGACGGCAAGGCCACCACCTTTGAAGCGGACAACATCATCATCGCCGCCGGCTCCGTGCCGGTGGAGATCCCGCCGACCCCGCTCACCGACGACATCATCGTCGACTCCACCGGTGCCCTCGAGTTCACCGAGACGCCCAAGCGCCTTGGCGTGATCGGTGCCGGCGTGATCGGTCTGGAACTGGGCAGTGTCTGGAACCGCCTGGGTTCCGAGGTCACCGTGCTCGAGGCCATGGACAGCTTCCTGCCGATGGTCGATGGCGCCATCGCCAAGGAGACCCAGAAGCTGCTCAAGAAGCAGGGCCTGGACATCAAGCTGGGCGCTCGCGTCACCGGCTCCGAGGTCAAGGATGGCGAGGTCATCGTCAAGTACAGCGACGGTGACAACGACCAGGAGATGACCTTCGACAAGCTGATCGTCTGCGTCGGCCGCAAGCCCTATACCCAGGGCGTCATCGCCGAGGGTGTGGGCGTCGAGACCGACGAGCGCGGCTTCATCCAGGTCGATGACCAGTGCCGCACCAGCGTGCCGAGTGTCTACGCCATCGGCGACTGCGTGCGCGGCCCGATGCTGGCCCATAAGGCCTCCGAGGAGGGCGTGATGGTGGCCGACATCATCGCCGGCCACAAGGCGGAGATGAATTACGACGCCATTCCCAACGTCATCTACACCTTCCCCGAGGTGGCCTGGGTCGGCATGACCGAGCAGGATGCCAAGGCCAAGGGCATCGAGGTCAAGACCGGGTCCTTCCCGTTCGCTGCCAGCGGTCGCGCCATGGCCAACAATGCCACCGAGGGCCAGGCCAAGATCATCGCCGACGCCGAGACCGACCGCGTCCTGGGCATGCATATCGTCGGCCAGCATGCCGGCGAGATGATCGCCCAGGGCGTCATTGCCCTGGAGTTCGGCTCCAGCGCCGAGGATCTCGCGCTGACCTGCTACGCCCACCCGACCATGTCGGAGGCGGTGCATGAGGCCGCGCTGGCCGTGGAAGGCCATGCCATCCACATGGCCAATCGCAAGAAGAAGAAGTAAGGATAACAAGCGCCGCCCACCGGGCGGCGTGCCCCTTCCGGCCATGCATCGGAGGGGACGGTGGCGTCCCGTGAGTCAGTCTCTCGAGGTCGAGCAGGGGCGCCGTTCGAGTCACATGCAACCAATGGCATGAATCGATGAACCTTCACGAGTATCAGGGCAAACAGCTGTTTGCCGACTATGGTCTGCCGGTGTCCAAGGGTTTCGCCGTGGACACTCCCGAGGAAGCCGCGGAAGCCTGCAAGAAGATCGGCGGCGACATGTGGGTCGTCAAGGCCCAGGTCCACGCCGGCGGTCGCGGCAAGGCTGGCGGCGTCAAGCTGATCAAGAGCCCGGATGAGGCCAAGGCCTTCGCCGAGCAGTGGCTGGGCAAGAATCTGGTGACCTTCCAGACCGATGCCAATGGCCAGCCGGTCGCCAAGATCCTGGTCGAGACCTGCACCGATATCGCCGACGAGCTTTACCTGGGCGCAGTGGTCGACCGTGGCACTCGCCGCGTGGTCTTCATGGCCTCCACCGAGGGCGGCGTCGAGATCGAGAAGGTCGCCGAGGAGACGCCCGAGAAGATCCTAAAGGCCGAGATCGACCCGCTGGTGGGTGCTCAGCCCTACCAGGCCCGCGAGCTGGCTTTCGCCCTGGGGCTCAAGGGTGACCAGGTCAAGCAGTTCACCAAGATCTTCCTGGGCCTCTCCAAGCTGTTCCATGACAAGGATCTGGCGCTGCTCGAGATCAACCCGCTGGTGATCACCGACGAGGGCAACCTGCACTGTCTCGACGCCAAGATCGGCCTGGACGGCAACGCCCTCTATCGCCATCCGGACCTGCAGGCGATGCGTGACCCCTCCCAGGAGGACGAGCGCGAGGCCGAGGCAGCGGCGTGGGAGCTCAACTACGTGGCCCTCGACGGCAACATCGGTTGCATGGTCAACGGTGCCGGCCTGGCCATGGGTACCATGGATATCGTCAACCTGCATGGCGGCAAGCCGGCCAACTTCCTTGACGTCGGCGGCGGCGCCACCAAGGAGCGCGTGGCAGAGGCGTTCAAGCTGATCCTCTCCGACGACAACGTCAAGGCGGTACTGGTCAACATCTTCGGCGGTATCGTGCGATGCGACATGATCGCCGAGGGCATCATCGGTGCTGTCGAGCAGGTCGGTGTCAACGTGCCGGTCGTGGTGCGCCTGGAAGGCACCAACGCCGAGCTGGGCGCCGAGAAGCTGGCATCCAGCGGACTCAACATCATCGCTGCCGAGAGCCTCACCGATGCGGCTCAACAGGTAGTCAAGGCAGCGGAGGGCAAGTAATGAGCATCCTGATCGACAAGAACACCAAGGTCATCTGCCAGGGCTTCACTGGCGGCCAGGGGACCTTCCACTCCGAACAGGCGATCGCCTACGGCACCCAGATGGTCGGCGGCGTGACCCCGGGCAAGGGCGGCCAGGAGCACCTCGGCCTGCCGGTGTTCAACACCGTCAAGGAAGCCGTGGAGAAGACCGGCGCCGAGGCCAGCGTGATCTATGTGCCGGCCCCGTTCTGCAAGGACTCCATCCTCGAGGCCGCCAACGCCGGCATCAAGCTGATCGTGTGCATCACCGAGGGCATCCCGACCCTCGACATGCTCGACGTCAAGGTGAAGTGCGACGAGCTGGGCGTGCGCCTGATCGGCCCCAACTGCCCAGGCGTGATCACCCCCGGAGAGACCAAGATCGGCATCATGCCGGGCCACATCCACAAGCCCGGCAAGGTCGGTATCGTGTCGCGCTCCGGCACCCTGACCTACGAGGCGGTCAAGCAGACCACCGATCACGGTTTCGGCCAGTCCACCTGTGTGGGCATCGGCGGTGACCCGATCCCGGGCTCCAACTTCATCGACATCCTCGAGATGTTCGAGAAGGACCCGGCCACCGAGGCGATCGTGATGATCGGTGAGATCGGCGGTACCGCCGAGGAAGAGGCGGCGGCCTACATCAAGGCCAATGTCTCCAAGCCGGTGGTCTCCTACATCGCCGGCGTCACCGCTCCGGCGGGCAAGCGCATGGGCCACGCCGGTGCGATCATCGCCGGCGGCAAGGGCACCGCAGACGACAAGTTTGCCGCCCTCGAGGAGGCCGGCGTCAAGACCGTGCGCTCCCTGGCCGAGATCGGCAGCGCTCTGAAGGAAGTGACCGGCTGGTAAGCCGAGAGCTCCTCCAGCGATGTTGAAAGGGCGCCTTCGGGCGCCCTTTCTCGTGGTGCCCAGGGCAGGTTGCGATGCCGCCGCTTGCTGCCGGTGAGGAGCGACGCAGCAGGCTACCGGCCAGCAGAAGGAACAGCGGCGCGCCGGCGGCCAGATAGAGATGGTAGGAGACCAGGCGCCATACCAGCACCGCGGCAGCGGCCTGTTCGCGACCGACCATCGGCAGCAGCAGCCCGCCGACGCCCAGCTCGGCCGCTCCCGCGCCGCCGGGCAGGAAGCTGAACTGGCTCGCGGCCATGGCCAGCATCTGGGTAAGGAAGGTCCACAGCCAGTCGATGTTGCCTCCGGCACCCAGCACCGCCAGGTAGAGCAGGCTGTAGCGCAGCAGCCAGTGCGCCGCCGTGAGCATCAACACCGCCAACAGCGTGGTGATGGGCAGCCCCAGGGTCGTCCTGAGCGCCTGCCGACACCTGAGCAGGCGGCGGGCCAGCCAACGGCGACGGTAGCCGCTCAGCCAGCGTGCCACCGATGCTGAGGGGCGGCGCAGCAGGCGTGGCAGGCAGCCTATCGCCAGGCCGCCGCCAAGCGTCACCAGGGCGAGTGCGAGCAGGGCCAGCTGGATCAGCGAGGGGTAGGGCCAGCGTGGCTCACCCAGCAGGGAATAGGCCACCACGGCCGACAGCATGCACAGGAAGAACAGCAGGTCACAGCCCTGGTCGAGCAGGAATACGGCGGCTCCCCGTGAGGCCGGAAGGCCGCGCCGGGAGAGCAGCACCAGCAGGGTGGCGGGGCCTCCGCCGCCTCCCGGGGTGGCGCACAAGGCAAACTTGGAGGCCAGCTCGATGCCCAGGGCGCCGCGCTGCCCGAGCCGGCCCGCGCGGCCGTCCAGCATCAGGCGTAGCCGGGCGGCGTTGAGGTTCCAGCACAGGAATGCGATCAGCAGCATTAGGGCGAGCATGGCCGCTGGGAAGTCCCTGGCCGCCGCCAGGGCATCGGCACCGCCCAGCCAGGCGGTCACCCCCAGTGGGGCCAGCAGTGCCATCAGGATCAGCAGGCCGTGCCATGGCCGCCAGCGTGGCAGATGGCGGCGAGGATCAGCCATTCCGGGAGGTCGCCTGGTCCTGGCTGCCGTGACACAGCTGCTGATAATGGCCCAGCAGATCATTGATGACCCGTTCCCAGTCGAAGTGGCGTTCCACGTGACGCCGGGCGTGGCGTCCCATGGCCTGTGGGTCGTTGAGGAACAGCTCGCGGGTCGCCCGCGCCATGTCGTCGGGATCACGGGGGCGGCAGAGGATACCGGCGCCCAGCGGCACATACTCCTTGAGGGCACCGGCGCGTGCCGCCACGACCGGTAGCCCGCTGGCCATGGCCTCCTGGGCCACCAGGCCGAAGGTCTCGCGTGTGCCGGCGTGGAGCATGGCATCGGCGCTGGCCAGGGCCGTGGCGACCTCTCCTGGCGGGCAGTAGCGAGGCACCACGCTGACATTGGCGGGGACCCGACCGGGCATCCCCGGGCCCATCAGCAGCAGGTGGTAGTCGGCTCCCAGCCGTCCCATCGTCGCCAGAAGTACATCGACGTGCTTCTCCGGTGAATGGCGCCCGGCGAAGACCAGCAGATGCTGGTGATCGCCGAGCCCCAGGCGTCGGCGCAGTTCAGGATCGCGATGGCGAGGGTGGAAGGTCTCCAGGTCGACTCCCAGGGGCTGAACCCGCAGCTTGCTCACGCCCCAGTCGGCCAGGCGTTCGGCCATGGCGGTGCAGGGCGCCAGGACGCTGTCGAAGTGGCCATATAGCTCCCCCACATAGCGCTCCAGGCGCCGGCGGACGCCGCCGCCGAAGCGATCTCCCATCAGCCGCGGCAGATCGGAGTGGAAGAAGCCGACCGTGGGCACTCCCAGGTGCTGGCCCGCCTCCACGGCGGCCCAGGCGGTCACGTAGGGGTCGCCGGCCTCGATAAGGTCCGGCGCCATGGCGATCAGTGCCTCCCGCCAGGGCGCACGGCGCAGCGGAAAGCGATAGCCCTGGCCCAGCGGCAGGCGCGGGGCGGGGAGGGTGTGCACTCCGCCCAGCGAGCCGCGCTCCGCGCCGGGAACCAGCAGGCTGGTGCGCAGATCGGGGCGGCGGGCCAGGAGGCGATGCTTGGCCTGCAGGTAGGTGCGAACGCCGCCGCTGGCCGGGGCGTGGAACATGGTGATGTCGACGAGGTGCACTTGGCCTCCTGGCGGTGGGTCGAACCGTCAGGCTAGGGCCTGTATGCGACACTTCGAAGACAGTGGCGGGGTGTCCGGCCATAACGCAACACGGCGGCCCGAGGGCCGCCGTGGTGTCGGTCATTGCCAATGGCCATGATGCGCGGCTCAGTCGGCCGGGCGGGCCACCAGGGAGCGGGTCTCCTCGCGGGCCTCGACCAGCGCCACACGCAGATGGTCGCCCAGCTTGTAGCGCTCCTCGCTCTCCACCTGGATGCGCCCCTCCTTGTCGTCGATGGCGACCTTGTTGCGCTCGCTGTGCATCATCGGCGCCGGCACGAAGGCGGTGGCGCCGTTGGCGGTGAGGCGCACGCGCATGCCGCCACGGTTGATCTGGATGACCTCGGCGTCGAAGGTCTCCTGGGCCTCGGCCGCGGGGCTCAGGTAGCGCACGTAGAGCCAGTCCTTGACGTCGCGCTCGGCCATGCGGTTGAGGCGGCGGCGCTCGGTGAGCTGCTCGGTGAGCGCCAGGCTCGCCTCGGCCGGGGCCTGCTCACCCTTGAGGACCCGCTTGATCAGGCGATGGTTGACCATGTCGCCATACTTGCGGATCGGCGAGGTCCAGGTAGCGTAGGCCGGCAGCCCCAGGCCGAAGTGCGGGCCGGGCTTCGCCGACATGCTGGTGAAGCCCTGGAAGCGACGCAGGCGGGCGTCGAGCCAGGCATCGTCGCGCCCCTCGAGCTCGCGCTTGAGCTCCTTGTAGCGGGAGAGCTCGGTGAGCGCCTCGCGCTCCACCTCGATCTCCTGGCTGGCCAGGAACTCCTGGGCGGCCTCGGCCTTGTCGTCCTCGAAGGCGCGGTGCACGTTGAAGATGCCGTGGCCCACATGCTCCGCCAGCAGGTGGGCGCAGCAGGCGTTGGCGGCGATCATCGACTCCTCGATCATGCGGTTGGCGATGCGCCGCTCCTCGGTGCGGATATCCAGCACGTTGCCGGCCGCATCCAGGTCGAAGACGAAGTCGGGACGGTCCTTGAATACCAGGGCATGCTCGGCGCGCCAGGCGGCACGGGCCTCGGTGAGGTCGCGCAGTGCCTTGAGCTGCTCGCCGATCTCCGCCGCCGGCGCCCAGTCGCCCTGGCCCTCGAGCCAGTCGGAGACGTGGTCGTAGACCAGCTTGGCGTGGGAGGTGGCGGTGGCGGCGAAGAAGCGATAGTCGCCCAGGCTGCCGTCGGCATGCACGGTCAGCGTGCAGGCCAGCACCGGGCGCTCCTTGCCCTCCCACAGCGAGCAGAGGTCGTCGGCCAGCTGCTCGGGCAGCATGGTGACGTTCTGCCCCGGCAGGTAGACGGTGAAGGCGCGGGTACGGGCCTCGAGGTCGGCGGCGTGGCCCTCCTCGACATAGGCGGTGGGGTCGG
This sequence comes from Halomonas sp. G15, assembly GCF_021282295.1. NCBI lineage: Bacteria > Pseudomonadati > Pseudomonadota > Gammaproteobacteria > Oceanospirillales > Halomonadaceae > Halomonas > Halomonas sp. G15. Next base: position 45,706 of record NZ_JAJSPA010000028.1, read on the forward strand.
CGATGGCCACGCTGAGGTCCCAGCCGCCATCCGCGCGGGGCACGATGCGCAGGGCATCGTCCATGTCGCGGGTCTTCTCGCCGTCGATGGTGAAGAAGGGCTCGGCATTCAGGTCTTCACGCACCAGGCCCTCATCGCGCAGCGGCCAGTCGTCGCCGGCATCCGGGCACTCCTGCTCCAGCGCGTGGCGGGCCAGGGTCACCCGCCACGGCACCGCGGGGTCGTCGGCCTTGGCCACCAGCTCGTCGATCTGGGTGAAGAAGCCACGATCGTCGGCCTTGAGGGGGTGGCGCACCAGGCGAGCGACGACCCAGTCGGCGTCGCCGATGGTGGCTTCATCGAGGCTGCGCTTGATGCGTGCCTTGAGGACATTCTTGATCGAAGGGTGGTCCGGCACCACGGCCAGACGGCCCTCGCGCTTCTGGACCCGGGCGATGAAGCGGTCGAGGCCCTGTTCGATCAGGGTGTCGGGCTCGACACTCTTCTTGTCGCCCTCCTCATGCAGCACCGCCGCGACGCGATCGCCGTGCAGTACCTGCTTCATGGCGGGGGGCGGCACGAAGTAGGAGTCGCCCTCGTCGGTCTCGAGGAAGCCGAAGCCCTTCTCGGTGGCCTTGATCACGCCCTCGACACGAGGGGTGGTGGAGCGAATCTGTTGCTTGAGTTGGGCAAGCAGGGCGTTGTTCTGCAGCATGATCACGAACGTGTGGCGGGGGTAGGCTGGCCACTATACGGATTCCCGTGCGCCGCGCCAAACCTGGCGTCGGGGGGATACCGCGAATCAGTGGCTTGGCGCGAGGCCAGAGCTGCGGAACGCATGACGGCGCCTGTCGGCGCCGTCGCAAGTCACCCGGGGAAGCGGGATCAGCGTACCGTGATCACCGTGCACTCGGCGGTGTGTGCCACCTTGTGAGAGACGCTGCCGACCACGAAGCCCTTGAGGTCGCTGAGGCCGCGGCTGCCCATGACGATGGCATCGACGCCGCGCTTGCGCGATTCACTGAGGATGGCGCGGGCCGGGTCGCCCTGAGCGATCACCGTCTCGATCTTGGTCGCGCCCTGCTCGCGGGCCGCCTCGGCGGCGCGGCTGATCACCTGCTTGCCGGCTTCCTCGCGCTCCTCGCGGGAGGCCTCGATGGCGATGGCGCCGATGCCCCAGACCAGGGTGGTCTCGTGGGAGAGCTCCTCGGGGATATGCAACAGGTGCAGGAGGCTACCCTCCTGGCGGGCCAGCTGGCAGGCCACGGCGAGGGCCTTTTGGGCGTGCTCGGAGCCGTCGACGGGAACCAGGATGGAGGTATACATGGAGAGACTCCTTGTCGGTAGGGGGCTATCTCGAGCCTAGCGGTTTTCCCCGCCGGGGTCATCTGCCATGCCGCCGGGCAGGCGCAACCTTGACCTGCATCACGGCTGCTGGCGTTCGCCGTCCGCCTCGAGGCGACGCAGCTGCTGCCATAGCTCCCGGCGCAGGTCGGCCAGGCGCGGGGCCTGGTCCGCGCGGAAGGGCAGCGGGCGGGTCAGGCGCTGGGTGCGCAGCCCCAGCCGGGCGCTGGTCAGGCCGATACCCAGGCCCTGGGCGGCCCGGGTCGAGAGGCGTCCGGCGAGGTTCATCGAGAGCATCTCCATGCCGGCGTCGCCGGCCATCTCGGTGGCCCCGGCGAAGGCCATCTGGCGCAGCACCTCGCGCAGCAGGCGCAGCCGCGCCGCATAGCCCAGTTCCAGGCCGTAGAGCCGGCATAGGCGGTCGACCATGGCCAGGCTGCGCCAGGCCACCAGCGCCATGTCGACCAGGGTAAGCGGGCTCACCGCCACCATCACCGCGGTCTCGCCGGACATCCGCGACACCAGGCGGCGAGCCGCTCGATCTCTGGGGGCCAGCAGGTGATGGTCGAGCAGGGTATGGAGCTCGGTTCCGCCGTGATGAGGCTGTCTTGCGGCCAGGAAGGCCTGCCAGTGAGGGTGGTCGGTCTCCAGGTCCAGGGCACGACGCAGGGCCTCGGCGGTGGCATCGGCCTCGCGGCGGGAGGCCGCGGAGAGATCGCCCAGTCGCTCGCGTAGCCGATTGTGGCGACGCAGCTTGCGCAGGCGCCACAGCTCGCGGCCGAGGGCGCCTCCGCCCAGTGCCAGGGCGAGCAGCAGCAGCAGGCTCCAGGCGCCGGCCAGCCAGTCACCGCCCAGGCCGGCGGCGTAGAGGGTGGTGCCGGCCTCGACCGCGCCCAGCCCGAGGCTACCGCCCAGCAGCATGAGCAGCCCCCAGCGG